>JAEZAI010000624.1 GCA_023427825.1 Actinomycetes bacterium | reverse complement strand
GAGGACGCCATGTGGCGGATCGCGGGCGGCCTGCTCGACACCTTCGCAGCTCGTGGGCGCTGCGAGTTCGTCGGCGAGTTCGCGTCGCCGCTGGCAATGCTGGTGATCGCCGACCTGCTCGGCGTGCCCGACGAGGACCGGGGCCGCTTCCGCGACCAGCTCGCCGCACCGTCGACCAGCGGCAAGGCCGGCGTGGACCACTCCCCCCTCGAGTTCCTCTACGAGACGTTCCGCGAGTACATCGAGGACCGGCGCGCGAACCCCCGCGAGGACGTGCTGACGCGCATCGCGTCGGCCACGTTCTCCGACGGCTCCACGCCGAGCGTGACCGACGTGATGCTGCTCGCCTCCAACCTGTTCGCGGCCGGGCAGGAGACCACCGTGCGGTTGCTCACCTACTCGCTCCAGAAGCTGGCCGAGGACCCGCACCTCCAGTCGCGGCTGCGTGCGGACCACGACGCCGTCCCCAACTTCGTGGAGGAGGCCCTCCGGTTCGAGAGCCCGATCAAGGGCGACTTCCGCCTGGCCAAGCGGACCACCGAGGTGGGCGGCGTGACCATCCCCGCCGGCTCGACCGTCATGGTGATCAACGGCGCGGCCAACCGGGACGAGTCCAAGTTCGAGTGCCCCGACGAGTTCCGGCCGGACCGGCCCGACGCCCGCGAGCACATGGCGTTCGGCCACGGAGTGCACTTCTGCATCGGCGCCGCGCTGGCCCGGGCCGAGGGACGCATCACCGTCGAGTGCCTGCTCGACCGCCTGGAGGACATCCGCATCTCTGAGGAGCACCACGGCCCCGCCGGCGACCGGCGCTACCGGTACGTTCCCACCTACATGTTGCGCGGCCTGTCCCAGCTCCACCTCGAGTTCACCCCGGCGGGCGGCTGAGCGTGGGCGAGCTCGACGGCAAGGTCGCGATCGTCACCGGCGGCGCCAACGGCATCGGGCGGGCGACGGTCGAGCTGTTCGTCGCCGAGGGCGCCCGAGTGGTGATCGCGGACGTCGACGAGGCGGCCGGCAGCGAGCTCGAGAGCGGGCTCGGCGGGGCGGCCGCGTTCGTCCGCACCGACGTGGGCGACCGCAACTCGGTGCAGGCCGTCGTCGACGCGGCGGTGGACCGCTTCGGCGGGCTGCACGTCATGTACAACAACGCCGGCGTGTCGGGCGTGCCCCGCCGGTTCCTCAGGGACACGCTCGCCGACTTCGACCAGGTGATCGGCGTCTCGCTGCTCGGAGCCATGCAGGGCAGCCAGGCCGCGGCCCGGCAGATGGTCGAGCAGGGCACGGGCGGCTCGATCGTCAACGTCGCCTCGCTGGCCGGCATCACCCCCGGCGCCGGCGTCATGTCGTACCGGGTGGCCAAGGCCGGCGTCATCCACTTCACGCGGTGCCTGGCGCTCGAGGTGGCCGAGCACGGGATCCGTGCGAACGTCGTCGCTCCGGCCAACATCGCCACGGCGATCAACGCGAGCTTCGACATGGACCGCACGATCGAGGTGACCCAGCCGCTGCCCCGGCACGGCACTACGCAGGACGCCGCCCAGGCGGTGCTCTACCTGGCCTCCGACCGCGCCGCGCAGGTGACCGGGACCGTCCTGCCGGTGGACGGCGGCACGTCGGTCGGCGTCCCCGTGGCGCGGATGTCCGAGATCATGGCGCCGCTCACGCCCCCGTCCGAGCCGGCGCGCCCCGCCCCGTAGCCTGACGCCATGGCGTTCCGGCCGTCTCCCTACGACGTGGTCGAGGCGTCGCGCCGCGCCTGGCTCGACCGCTGGGACGAGGACGCCGCGTCCGGCAACGCCGTGTTCACCGCCATCCTGCGGTCGCAGCAGATGCTCATGCACCAGGTGAACGAGGTCATGAAGGAGCACGGCCTGACGTTCCCCCGCTACGAGGTGCTGGCGTGGCTGGCGGCGCAACCCGACGCCGCGCTCACGCTGAGCTGGATCAGCGAGGTGCTGCGGATCCCGCCGGCGACCGTCACCAACCTCATCGACCGGCTCGTCGCCGACGGGCTGGTGCGCCGCGTGCCGCACGAGTCCGACGCCCGCACCACGCTCGCCGAGATCACCGAGCGCGGCCGAGCCGTGGAGCGCACCGCCACCGAGCAGCTCAACGAGGGCGTCTACCGGTCGCTCGCGCTGTCCGACGGCGAGCGCGAGCAGCTGATCGGGCTGCTCGGCGAGCTGCGGTCCCGGGGCGGCGAGTTCGACACGAGCCGCTCGGACGACCGCATCGCCCGGCTGGGCGCCAACCGCTCCGACGCCGCCCGGGGCTGACGGTGGCCGCCGGCGATCGGGAGCTCAGCCGTCGGCCGGTGTGAGGTCCGGCGCCGGCTCACCCCAACGGTCCAGGAACGTGACGTCGCCCACGGGCCGCCGGCGCAACGGACCGTGGCGACCACGGGGCCAGCCGACGACCACGTGCCCCGCCATCAGCCAGTCGTCGGGCACGCCGACCGCCTCCCGGATGATGTCCTCGCCGTACGAGGCCCAGCTGGTGGGGCACGCGCCGAGTCCCTGGGCGCGTGCTGCCAGCAGGAAGTTCTGGAGGGCCGGGTACACCGACCCGCCGAGCAGCAGCACCGACGCGCTGTCGAAGTGCTTGGTGGTGAACAGCACGGAGGTGAGCTCGCCGGCCCGGTCGTGGAGCTCGTAGGTGGCGCGGTGCGAGCGCGCGATGCGGCTGTCGTCGTCGGGGTCCGGACGCGTCATCGAGTACAGCGGCTCGATGACCTCGAGCGAGATCGCCGCGGCGCGGGCCACGGCCGCCCGGTTCTCCTCGGAGCGGAGCACGACGAAGCGCCACGCCTGCCAGTTGCCGCCCGAGGGCGCCCATGTGGCCGCCTGAAGGCACCGACCCAGCGTGGCGTCGTCGACCGGCTCGTCGGTGAAGCGGCGCAACGCCCGCGCGGTCGCCATGGCGGTCCAGACGTCCAGGTCACCCATGAGCCCATGCTCGCACCCGGGCGCCGGCCCGGCGCCCGCCGTCCCCCCCCACGGGACGCCGGCCCCGCTCCACCGACCGGGGGGGTCGG
>JAEZAI010000589.1 GCA_023427825.1 Actinomycetes bacterium | reverse complement strand
TGTAGGGCGAGATGTAGCCCTTGTCGAAGCGCATGCCCTCGGTGAACTCGAGGCCCATGCCGAAGGTCTGGCTCTCCTCGACGGTGATCACGCCGTCCTTGCCGACCTTGTCGATCGCCTCGGAGATCAGCTCGCCGATCTCCTTGTCGGCGGCCGAGATGGACGCGACCTGGGCGATCTGGTCCTTGGAGTCGACCTCGACGGCGAGCTCGTGGATCTTGGCGACGGCGGAGTCGACGGCCGCCTCGATGCCCCGCTTGATGCCCATCGGGTTGGCGCCGGCGGCCAGGTTGCGCAGGCCCTCACGCACCATCGACCACGCGAGCACCGTGGCGGTGGTGGTGCCGTCACCGGCGACGTCGTCGGTCTTCTTGGCGACCTCCTTCACCAGGGAGGCGCCGATGTTCTCGTACGGGTCCTCCAGCTCGATCTCCTTGGCGATGGACACGCCGTCGTTGGTGATCGTCGGGGCGCCCCACTTCTTGGCGAGGACGACGTTGCGACCCTTCGGGCCGAGGGTGACGCGAACGGCGTCCGCGAGCTGGTTCATGCCCGCCTCGAGGTGGCGTCGGGCGTCCTCGTCGAACTGGATGATCTTGGCCATGAGTCCTCCGTTGGAAACTGTGGCGGTCGGGTCCCAGCCGGTGAGCCGATGCGCCGGGCTGGCGTTGGCACTCGCGGCAGGTGAGTGCCAGACATTCTTAGCACTCGCGTTGCCGGAGTGCTAACAGCCCCTCCCCGTTCTGTGATGCTTTTCCGGGCGATATCCCCCAGAAGAGCATCACAGAACGGGGAGTGCGGGGGCCGGGACCGCCGAGGTCACCTTCGCAGGACGGTGGAGTACATCGGGACGAAGGCGGCCGGGTCGGCCGGCATCAGCTGCCCGGCGGCCAGGTACATGTCGAGCTGCAGCAGCAGCGCGTGCCAGGTGGCGGCCAGCTCGACGTCGTCGCCGATCGCCCCGTGCGTGAGGCGGATGACCGTCGACCCGTCGCCGCCCGACACGTCCCAGCGGAGCGGTTCACCGGCCCGGTCCGCCGCGCCCCATCCATCCAGGTCGTCGGTGACCACCTGCCGCACCCGCTCGGGCTCCACGTGCGTGCCCCGCTCCCAGGTCATCGACCCGTCCGCGCCGGCCACACCCGCGGCCGGACCGACCGACGCGACGTAGTCGTCGTAGATCTCGAAGCCGCCGTCCTCGGCACCGGCACCGGCACCGGCACCGTCGCCGTCGCCGTCGCCGTCGACCTCGTCGCCGGAGCTCGCGCCGTCGAGCAGCGAGTCCAGCTCGGCCAGGCAGACGTGCCAGCCGGCGCCGTTGCGGGCCGCCACCGACGGGTGGCTCAGCACCTGGGTGAACACCAGACGCGTGCCCTCGCCGTCCGGGGTCAGCTCGTAGCGCAGCTGCTCCGCGCCCCACGTGAACGAGAAGACGTTCGGAGGATCGAAGGCGATCACGCGACCGGTGAACTCGGGCCCCTCGGCCCGCGTCGGCTCACCCGCGTCGATCGCCTCCTGCCGATGGGACTCGTCGTCGAAGCGCAGCGGCGCGCCCGGGCTGCGGTCGCCGATGACCTCGGAAGGGAACCACCGGCGCATCTCCTCGGGTGCGGTGATGGCGCGCCACACGCGCTCGATCGGTTGGCGGTAGCGCCGCTCGAAGCGCAGGGCGGTGCGCCCGTCGATCGTGACGAGCCGGCCCTCCCGGGGCGGGTCCGCCGGGGTCGTGGCGGTGGTGGGTGCGTCGCTGGGTTCAGGGCTCACGGGTGTTCCTCCAGATGGGCGTCGAGTCGGTCGAGCGAGTCCGCCCAGAGCTGCCGGAAGGACCCGATCCAGTCGTCGAGCTCCATCAGCGGCGCGGGACAGAGTCGGTAGAGCCGCCGCTGGGCGTCGGGCCGGACCTCGACCAACCCGGCGTCGCGCAGCACCCGCAGGTGCTTGGACACCGCCGGTTGGCTCAGACCCAGCCCCTCGACGAGCTCCCCCACCGGACGCTCCCCCTCGCGCAGCAGCTCCAGGAGCTGACGGCGGTGCGGTTCGGCGAGCACGGCGAAGGACATGCGTCCAACATGCCGAGATGGTTATATGCCTGTCAAGGCATTCTCCCGAAATCCTCGGCCGACCGACCCTTGAGGGCTCCATGACGTGCCGATACCGTGCCCCGGTGACTTGACTGCCCGGTCAAGTCAGCCCCGAGGGGCACGGGAGGGAACACCGTGGCACGGATCGTGGTCATCGGCGCCGGGGTCGGAGGGCTCGGCACGGCCCTGTGCGCGGCGCGGGCCGGCCACCACGTCACGATCGTCGAGCGCGACGACACCCCGCTGCCCGCCGATCCCCACGGCGCGTTCGACTGGGACCGCCACGGCGCGCC
This sequence comes from Actinomycetes bacterium, assembly GCA_023427825.1. Classification (GTDB taxonomy): domain Bacteria; phylum Actinomycetota; class Acidimicrobiia; order Acidimicrobiales; family Microtrichaceae; genus Dermatobacter. Next base: position 1,818 of record JAEZAI010000589.1, on the reverse strand, counting down.
GCAGGTCCGGCACTCGCACGCGTTCCTGGCCCGCCTGCGCAACCTGCTCCGCGACCGCCACCCCGACGTGCTCGAGCAGCTCATCGACGCCGGGGCCACCGAGATGCGGTTCCTCGACATGCCGCCCGACGGGATGGACCTCGAACCCGAACCCGGCGACGAGGACCTGGTCGGCCTGGCCGTGCGCCGCACGACGTTCGAATGGGTGCTCCGGCGACTCGCGTTGGCCGAGGGGGACGTCGACCTCCGGCACGGCGTCGCGGTCACGGCGCTGCGCACGACGCGCGGACCCGGCGACGACGCCGACGGCTCGACCCCGGCCGCACCCCAGGTCATCGGTGTGGAGCTCGGCGACGGCACGGCGCTCGACGCCGACGTCGTCGTGGCCGCCGGCGGTCGCCGGAGCGACGTGCCGGCGCTGCTCCAACCGCACGGCGTCGACCTCGACGAGGTCTCCGAGGACACCGGCATCATCTACCTCTCACGATTCTTCGAGCTGGAGGACGGCGCCGAGATGCCCCCGCTCACCGGCCCGATCGGCGGTGACCTGGGCTACGTGAAGTACGGCGTGTTCCCCGGCGACAACCGCACGTTCTCGATCACCTTCGCCGTCGGCACGCACGACGCCGAGATGCGCAAGCTGCTGCTCGACGACGAGACGTTCCTGGTCGCCGCCGGGCTCTTCACCGCCACCGCGCCGTACGTGGAGCCGGGGCGGTCGCACCCGATCAACAGCGTGCAGGTCATGGGCGGGCTCATCAACCGCCGCCGCCGGTTCCTGGACGAGGACGGCCACCCGGTCGTCGCCGGCTTCCACGCCGTCGGCGACGCCCACACGGCCACCAACCCGCTCTACGGGCGGGGCTGCAGCCTGGCCATGGTGCAGGCCCAGCTGCTCTCGGATCTGATCGACGAGGTCGGGGCGGACACCTACGAGTCGCACCTCGCGCGGTCGGTCGCGTACGAGCAGGCCACCCGCGCCGAGGTCATCCCCTGGTACAAGGCGGCGGTGAGCCAGGACCGCATGGCCCGGGACCAGGCCGAACGGGCGAAGCGGGCGACCGAGCAGGCCGCCACCGCCGACGCTCCTTCCGAGTCCGACGACACGGCGGACCCCGCGGAGTTCGCCCGCACCCTCCTGCGCGACGGCCTCCTCCCGGCGCTGCGCGTGGACCCGGTGGTGCTGCGGGCGTTCCTGCGAATGCTGAACCTGCTCGACGCGCCCGACTCGCTCATGTCGAACGGGGACGTCATCGGCCGGGTGATGGCCGTCTACCAGGACAAGGACAACCGTCCTCCCGAGCCCGACCTGGGTCCCGACCGAGCCGGCTTCCTGGCCTCGATCTAGGGGACCGGAGCTTCCCCGCCGACAGCGGTGCTCGACCGCGGTGCTCAGACCTCGCGGAGGCGGACCACGCTGGCCGACGGATCCTCGGGATCGAGCTCGACCTCGATCGGACGGTCCCTGTCGCCCTCGTCCGCGAACTGCTCGACGACGGGCCGGTCGTCCTTGGGCTCCTCGAGCACGTCGCGCAGACCGAGCATTCCGGCGGCGACCACGGTCGCGCCGATCGAGCTGCGGTACCGCTGCGGGATGTGTCGGGCCGGCGTGGGCTCGATCGGCGGCGCCAGCTCGTCGGACACCGGGACCAGGAACGGCGGCAGCAGCGGATCGACCTCGGACGCGTCGTCCGGATCGTCGTCGGGCTCGTGGCCGAACGGCTCGTCGTCCTCGTGCACGTCGCGAGCCTACGACTGCGGCGTCGAGCCGCTCACTTGGCTTCCCCGGGCTCTGTGATGCACACGCCCCGCCGTTAC
>JAEZAI010000563.1 GCA_023427825.1 Actinomycetes bacterium | reverse complement strand
CAGCCCGGCCGTCGCCAGCGCCTCGGCGAGCGTGCCGAAGCACACCGGCTCGGCCGTGACGAACTCACCGGTGTCGAGGATGCCCTCGACCTGGATGACGCAGTGGGGGGCGCTGTCGACCTCGGCGGTCGATGCCGGACCCGCGGTGGGGACGAGGACCGCAGCAGCGGTGGCCGCGGCCGCGCCGGCGGCGAGGACGGACCTGGGTCGTGGGACGGGAGCGTCGAGGGACATGTGTTCTCCTGCCGTGTGGGATGGGCTGGATCCCACCCTCGGGGCGCCGGCGGCACGCAGTCGATGACCTCGACGCGGAGTTCGCTCGCGACGCTGGGTCCCTCGCCGCTGGACCTCCGGTGCCTGCGCCGTCGACCGACGGCTCGCTGGAGCTAGCCGTTGGGGAGCAGCGCCAGTCCCCCTGCGCGTCCGTCGGGGCGATCTGCATCGACCGCGTCGTCGGGCCCGTCGGCCACGCGCACCAGGACCGTGCCGCCCGGCCAGGGCACGAGGTAGCGGTATCGACCCGAGCGGATGTCGGCCACCACGTCCGCGACGGCCCGCGGCGACCAGTCCTCGCCCCTGTTCACCAGCGCAGTGATCGAACCGCTCGGCGTCCTGCGGCTCTGCATCACCACCCGTTCGATCATCGTCGGGAGCGACCGCCGGTCAGCGGCGGAACCCGTTGCTCGACGAACGCACGGAGGAGCTCGGTCCGGAGCCGGAGCTGAAAGGCGGCGATCGTGTCCATGGACCTCAGTGTCGGATGCTGGGTCGATCGTCTGCAGTGCCTTCGGGGCGCAGCGAAATGAGCGGCCGAGCGCGCATCGTGACCCCGACGACCGGGAACGGAGACAGGTCGCTCCCGCGGTCGGCCGCCCTGGATCGCCGCCCGGATGGCCGCCCATGACGGCGGTCGCCGCCAGGGACATCGGGGCGCCCCGCCCGGACCCGTTCGACCCGACCCCGCTCGTCGCAGTCGCGAAGGTCACGACGTGGCGTCGGAAGTCGTAGGAGAATGAGCTTCCGCGCTCATCCGGTGAGCCTGAACGACGGAGCTTGCGATGGCGAAGAAGGGCCCGAAGTCGATGTCGGCCGAGCACAAGGAAGCGCTGGCCGCTGGCAGGACCGAGAGCAAGGCGGTCAAGGACTACCTGAACGCATTGGAGGCGAATCGCCCCAAGCGGGGGCGACGGCGGACCCCGGAGTCGATCGATCGACGCCTCGTCGCGCTGAACGAGCAGATCCCGGAGGCGGAGCCGTTCCAGCGGTTGTCGTTGATCCAGGAGCGGGTGGACCTGGAGCGCGAGCTCGCCGCCCTGACGTCCCGCTCCGGCGTGGACCTCTCCGATCTGGAGAAGGGGTTCGTCAAGGTCGCCCGGTCCTACGCCGAGCGCAAGGGCATCAGCTACGCCGCCTGGCGCGAGGTGGGCGTCCCGGCCGCCACGCTCAAGGCGGCCGGCATCTCCCGGTCGCTCTGATCGGGCGTCGGCACGGAGGAGTACGGATGGGTGCTCGTTAGCCTCGAAGGAGAACTTCGAGGGGGCACCACATGTCGTCAGATGTCCAGAGCCCGTCACAGGTCGCCGACCGTGCCGCCGCAACAGCGGCGCCGGACGGCGAGCCGCCCGCAGCGGTTCGCGTGCTGCTCGGCGCGGCCCCGTTCGCCGGCGTCATCTGCTTCACGGTCGCCGAGGTCGTGTGGTTCGCCTCCGGCGGCGACGGCGACTGGCGCACGATCCTGGTGCTCAACGCCGTCACGTACCTGATCGGCGCCCAGGCGCTCGGTGCCGGGCTCGGCCACATGTTCTGGGGTCCGCCGATCGCACGCTCGATCGGGTGGCGGCCCAGCCCGTTCCAGTGGGAGGTGGGCGGCGCCAACCTGGGCATCGGCGTCGCCGGCGTGCTCGCCGGATCGTTCGGCACGGACTACTGGCTGGCCGTGATCGTGATGGCGATGACGTTCCTGTGGGTGGCCGGGGTCGGTCACATCCGCGAGATCGTGCGCGAGCGGAACTTCGCCATCAACAACGCAGGTCCGATCCTCTTCCTGGACTTCCTGGCGCCGGCGTTCTGCCTGGTGGTCTGGCTGCTCTGGGTCGGCTGACCCGAGCCGTCGGCCGCGCCGCACCGCGCCGCGAGCCCGGGGGATGCCGCGAACTCGGGGGGATGTCGGCTGATCACAGGTCGAGATCCCCCGAGGTCGGATCCTCGGCACGGGCTCAGACCGTGACCACGACCTTGCCCACCTGCTCGCCGCCCTCGAGCCGGCGATGGGCCGACGCGACGTCGTCCAGCGAGTACACGGAGTCGACGGTCGGTCGCAGCGCACCGTTGCGGAGCCCGGCTCCCAGGTAGGCCGCCATGCGGGCGACCACCTCGGGATCGAGCGTGTGCTCGAAGCTCATGTAGCGGTGGTTCGTGAGCGGCGCGTTCATCGGCATCGGCGCGGGCCGCGGGTCGAGCCACCCGACGGTGACCAGCGTGCCCCCGGGTCGTGCCGCCGTCGCGAGCTCGAGCAGGCCGGGGCCCATCACGCTGTCGAGGATGATGTCCACGCCGTCGCCGCCGCTGTGGCGACGTGCCGACTCGACCACGTCGTCGTGCTCCGACGCCAGCACGACCGCGGCACCGGCGGCGAGCAGCTGCGCCGACTTGGAGCCGTCGCGGGTGACGGCGATGGGCACGGCGCCGAGGTCGTTGGCGATCTGGATCGCCGCGAGGCCCACGCCGCTCGACGCCGCCGTGATCAGCACGTGATCGCCCGGCCGCATGCCGGACTTCTCGACGAGCGCGCCGTACGCGGTCGAGTACGACACCCACAGGGCGGCAGCGGTCACCGCGTCCACGCCATCGGGACGCGGGATGACCGACCAGGCCGGCACCACCGTGCTCTCGGCGTAGGTGCCGTTCAGGTCCATCTGGGGCACCGCGGTGATGATCACCGCGTCGCCGACGTCCAGACCGGTGACCCCGCTGCCGACGGCGTCGATCACCCCGGTCCCCTCGCAGCCGACCCGCGCGTGCGGCAGCCGGAACGGCCTCGGGAACGCGCCGGAGCGCATGAGCTGATCCAGGCGGTTCACGCCGGCGGCCTCGATCCGGACGCGGACCTCGCCCTCTCCGGGCGCCAGCTCGGGCTCGTCGACGATCCGCAGCACGTCGGGGTCGCCGGTCTCGTCGAAGATCACGGT
>JAEZAI010000433.1 GCA_023427825.1 Actinomycetes bacterium | reverse complement strand
GGCGATGGGCAGGCGGGCCCGCCGGATCGCGCGCTCCCACACCCGTGCGATGTCGCGGTGCGAGACGAAGCGCACCCGCCCCAGCTCGGAGAACCGCAGGCGGACCCTCACGCTCCGACCGCCTCGGGCTTGCGGCCGAGCAGCGTCACCGGGATGGCCGCGCCGGAGCCGAGGTCCTGGCCGGTGCCCTGGCTGCCGCCGGCGGGCGGCACGGCTGATGCGACGACGTGCTCGATGGAGTAACCGGTGCACGCGCCGCAGTCGTAGCAGGGGGTCCACCGGCAGTCGGGCAGGCCGACCTCGTCGAGCGCGTCGCGCCAGTCCTGCCAGAGGAAGTCCTTGTGGAGGCCGGCCGAGATGTGGTCCCACGGGAGCACCTCGTCCTCGGCGCGGTGGCGATACACGTACCACTCGATGTCGAGGCCGTGGTTCGCCATGGCCTCCTCCCAGAGGTCCATGCGGAAGCACTCGGACCACTCCTGGAAGGTGCCGCCGCGGCGCCACACCTCCTCGATGACCGGACCGAGGCGACGATCGCCGCGGCTGGCGAGCCCCTCGGCGAACGTGGCCTTCGGGTCGTGCCACTTGAGGTCGACGCCCCGCTCTCGGCGGGTGGCGTCGCGCAGCAGGTTGATCTTGCGCTGCAGCTCCACCGCGGTGTTCTGGCCGAACCACTGGACGGGCGTGTGCGGCTTGGGGACGAAGCCGCCGACCGACACGGTGACCGAGGGGGTCTTGTGGTGGTTGCGCCCGACCTTCAGCACGTTCCGGGCGAGGTCGGCGATGCCGAGCGTGTCCTCGTCGGTCTCGGTGGGGAGACCGGTCAGGAAGTAGAGCTTCATCCGCCGCCAGCCCTGCGAGTAGGCGGACTCGACGGCGTCGTACAGGTCCTGCTCGCGGATGAGCTTGTTGATCACCTGGCGCATGCGCCACGTGCCCGCCTCGGGGGCGAACGTCAGACCGGTGCGCCGGCCCTTCTGCAGCTGCGAGGCGATCTCGACGCCGAAGGCGTCGACCCGCAGGGACGGGAGCGAGACGGAGACCCGGCCGCAGGCGTCGTCGTCGATGACGCCGCCGACCACGTCCGCGATGCCGGAGAAGTCGGCCGTGGACAGCGAGGTGAGCGCGACCTCGTCGTAGCCGGTGCGGCGCAGGCCGTCGGCGACCATCGAGCGGACCTGCTCGGCGGGCCGCTCCCGCACCGGGCGGGTGATCATGCCGGCCTGGCAGAACCGGCAGCCGCGGGTGCAGCCCCGGAAGACCTCCACGTTGAGCCGGTCGTGGACGACCTCGGTGAGCGGCACGATCTGCCGGCGCGGGTAGGGCCACTCGGCCAGGTCCGCGATCGTGCGCTTCTCGACCACCTCGGGCGCCTCGGCCCAGACCGGCTCCACACCGACGAGCGCCGGGCCGTCGTAGCGGGCCTCGTAGGCGGCGGGCACGTACACGCCCGGCACGGAGCACAGCGCCCGCAGGACCTCCTGCCGGTCGCCGCGTCCGGCAGCCTTCCACTCCGAGACCACCCGGTTGATCTCGGACACGACCTCCTCGCCGTCACCCAGCACCACCAGGTCGACGAAGTCGGCGATCGGCTCGGGGTTGTAGGTGCAGTGCCCGCCCACCGCGACCAGGGCGTGGTGGGCCCTGCGGTCCGCGGCCCGGACGGGCACCCCCGCCAGGTCGATGCAGTTGAGGAGGTTCGTGTAGTTGAGCTCGGCCGACAGGTTGAAGGCGATCAGGTCGAAGTCGGTGGCCGGGCGGTGCGTGTCGACGCTGAACAGGGGCACTCCGGAGGCCCGCATCTCGGCCTCGAGGTCGATCCACGGGGCGTAGGCCCGCTCGGCGACGGCGTCGGGGCGCTCGTTCAGGATCTCGTAGAGGATCTGCAGCCCTTGGTTGGGCAGCCCGATCTCGTAGGTGTCGGGGTACGTCATCAGCCAGGCGACGACCGGGCTGGTGGGGCCGAGCCCGCTCCAGTCGGGGCTGACGGCGCCGTCCTCGCAGCCGATGTAGCGGGCCGGCTTCTGGACCCGGTGCAGCAGCGGCTCCAGGCGGTCCCAGACGGAGCCGCCCGGACCTGGGGACGCCTCGTGGGCGGCGGCCTGGTGGACGGACATGGTCCGTGAAGTGTACCGACGGTGACCATCGGGCACGGAACCGGGAGCTCCGCCCGTGGCCGTCACACCGGAGCTGGCTATGCGTAGCGGTGCATGTGCACCGATTGGACCAGCCCCACGGCGGCGAACGACGTCATGAGCGACGAACCGCCGTAGGACACGAACGGGAGCGGGATGCCGGTCACCGGCATGATCCCGAGCGTCATCCCGATGTTCTCGAAGATGTGGAACAGGAACATCGACATGATGCCCACGCAGATCAGCGTGCCCAGGGGGTCCGCGGCGAGCTGGGCGTTGCGCCAGATCCGCCACACGAGGAGGCCCAGCAGGATCACCAGAGCGCCGGCGCCGACGAAGCCGAGCTCCTCGCCCGCGACCGTGAAGATGAAGTCGGTCTCCTGCTCGGGCACGTACCCACCCCGGGTCTGGGGGCCCTTCGTGAAGCCGTAGCCCGTCAGGCCGCCCGAGCCGATCGCCTGCTGGGCCTGCTCCACGTTGTAGGACTGGCCGTTCGGCGTGACGAACGACGTGAGACGGTCCTTCTGGTACTGGTCGAGGGTGCCCGAGTTGAGGATGCCGAACACCGCGACCAGGCCGAGCACGACCAGCACGAGCAGGTGCCGCATCTGCACGCCGGCCACGACGAGCATCCCGAGCGCGATCACGATGAAGACCAGCGCCGAGCCCAGGTCGGGCTGCAGCAGGGTCATGC
>JAEZAI010000429.1 GCA_023427825.1 Actinomycetes bacterium | reverse complement strand
CTCGGGAACCTCACTGCCCGGAGTCGGACTCCTCGTCGTCTCCTTGCGTCCGGCGTCGGCTTGGCCAGAAGTGGTACAGCGCCCACACGATCACGGCCACAACGAGGATCGGGATCGTCACCGATCCAGCGAAGAGCGCTCCGTCGTACTCGTCGCCTTCGGATGCCAGCGCCAGGAGGTCAACCGTCGAGAATCGCATGTTGATCAGCAGACCATCCGGCGAGGAGCGCAGTCATCCGTGTCATCCACCGGCTTCACGGTACTGATGGGATCGGCGGCGTCGTACCTCGCACGGCGAGTAGTGCCGGCTACCAGCGCTCAACAACGCACAGCACGCTCCGTCACGCTGCCGTGCTCGCCTCCTTCGCGGATGACAACGCAGCGTTGAGCCGATCGACCGCTCGCGTCTGGGACACCGTCAACGGTCTCGTCGCTCCACCGGTCATGAAGGGCGAGCTGAAGTCCTGCCAAGCCACCCACTTGCAGATCTGCTGGCGCCCATCCGTCGTCTCGATCACCAGGACCACGGCCCGGTCAAGTGCATCCATCGGCGCGCGACGGGTCGCAACACCGAAGGACCGAACCGTCCGCAAGGGCACGACGTCCAGACCGAACGGAGATCGAACTGCGACCCCGGCCCTGTCGACCTTGACTCCCGCCCGAAGCACCAGCGCCTCCCACACGAGCATGGTGACGGCAATGATCGCGACGACAACAGGGCCTACGCCTCCGGCGAGGTAGGCCGCAGTGAAGGCGAGGAACACGAGCAGACCGGCGAATCGACATGTGGACGTCAGAAGGCCTCGGGCGCGGATGACGACTGGGGCTTCGGCCCGCTGGCCGGGACCAGCGCTGCCACGCCTCCCATTCTCCATCCCTCCGATTGTACGGACACACGACCAAGGCGTCGCGGCCGCAGAACCGACGTCGACGTGCATGTAGTGCCGGCACTACTCCGTCAGCGCACGCCAGCCCGGAGCGTCATCGATCGAAGGCGGTTGATATCGAGTTCTCTCGGGGGACGGCGACAACCCTCGTCAGTACGTTCTCCCGCATGAGTCCATTCGAGGCACGCCCGGTCGACCGGGCCCCGGTGCACGTCCGGTACGTGGAGGTGGCCGATGACGCACAGGCGATCGCCGCCGGGTGGGCCTCGCTCGAGGACACCGTCGGCACTATGCGCGGGCGTCGATTTCTCGCCGTGATCGCCGACGACCGCTACCGGGCGTGCGTCGAACAGACCACCGACGTCACCGCAGCGGAGCAGCACCTACCCACCTCCGTCGTCCCTGGCGGTACGTACCGTCGCGTCCGACTCCACGGCGAACCGCCGGAGATCTACGAACAGATCGGTCCCGCCGCGGCGTTCCTCGGAGAAGCGCCGGACTGCGATCCCGAGCGCCCGATCCTCGAGTTGTACCTGCGTCGTGACCGGATCGACGTCCTGATGCCGGTACGAGGAGGCGGAGACGTGTCCCAGCCTGCCGGTGGGCGGCGGTAGACCGCACCCGCCGCTCACCTCGAACGATGTAGGTCAGCTACAGGCGTGCTGGGCTGAACGTCCTGCTGGCGTCGAAGTGGGTCTCCGGCCCGTCGGTGGCCTGGCTGGTGAGTGAGGAACGGCACGACCTCCGCAACGGCTGACGCTTTCGCCTCATCGGCGTCCGAGGCCTTCCCCTCACGCTCTGCGACGCGACGCCGGCGGGTGAGCCGGAACGAAGAACCTGCCCCTCACCTCATCGGGTCAGGAACGGCCCTTCCTCCTGGCGGTTCGATGCGAGGTCGCACACCACGTCGCGGTGCAGGCACCGGGTGATCTCGCGCTCGAGCGCGTCGGGCTCCCAGCCGTTGAAGAAGTCGCCGTGCGCGGAGTGGACCGAGCCGGAGGCGAGCCGCAGGTCGTGGCCGGGTCCGCTGATCGGGAACTTGATGCTGACCGTGAGCTGCGGCACGGACACCGGGTGGCCCTCGGGGCAGTCACCGTCCCGGGAGTAGGTCATCTGGTCGCGGTGGCCGGGCACGTCGGCGTGCTCGCCGTCCCAGCAGTCCGGGAACGTCAGCACCATGGCGAGCGGCGCGGTGACCGGGCACGCGGGCGGGTCGTCGGACAGCGCAGTGCGCACCCCGCACGTCCAGCCGACGGCCTCGCCGGGCTGCGGTCCGGTGGCGTAGGGGTCACCGGCCAGCATCATCAGCCCGTCGGGATACGGCACGAGGGTGGTGGGATCGATCCCGGGAGCCGCTCGGTAGTAGGCGTGGATCGACACGGGCTCCACCGCGTTGTCGCCGTCGTACAGCGTGGGCTGCCAGTACGCCGCGTCGTCGCCCGGTTTGTCGCAGGTCGTCCCACCGGCCCGGAGCGAGTCAGGGGTGCTGTCCTCGTCCGTGGTCGTCGAGCCGTAGAAGTCGTGGTGGTGCGACAGGCCGACCTCGCCCGGGTAGACGATCAGGTCGACCTCGCCGGAGTGGGAGTAGGTGCACTCGGCCACGAACTGCCCGAACCCGCCCTGGGGGCCGACGTGACGGGTCGGGATCGCAGGCGTCCCGTCCGACCACGTCGGCGGGTCGTCGAGCGGCATCGCCATGTCGTCGTGGTCGTGGTCGTGGGCGCCCGGTGCGTCCGACCGGGCGGGCCGGTCGGACCCGCCGAGCGAGATCGCGAGTGCGGCGACGACGGTCAGGACGACCAGCAGCCCGGCGGCGACGACGGCGCCGTACCGGCCGACGTCGGGGTCGGTGGTGTCGGCGAGGTCATCCACCGGTGGGTGCGGCCGGCAGCTGGATCGATGCCAGGTCGATCGCCATCGGCTTGGTGAACTTCGTCGCCTTGGCCGTGCGGGCGTTCGGCATGTTCTCCTGCGGGCCCGGCTCCGGCGTCGTCTTGTAGGCGTCGGGCCCAGGCTTGGCTGCGGGGCTGCCCATCAGGCCGATCAGGTCGAGCGGCGACGCGTCCCAGTCGGTGGCGGTCGGCTCGCCGTTGCAGGGAGCCAGCTGTTCCAGGTTCGCCGGGTTGGAGGTGGTGAACACGTTGGCCGAGAAGCAGTTGCGGAGCGTGTTCGTGGTCTGGCCCGAGTTGGTCAGGTCCACGGTCCCCACGGCCAGGTCGGCCACCTTCGAAGCCGACACGTCGTTGCCCTCGACGGTGTTCAGGATCGGGTTCCACATCACCACGCACCCGTCGCCGATGATCTCGACCTCGACGCACTGCGCCTCGGGGATCGTCGGCTGCGCCCCGTCGGCCTTGGCCGGGGTCTCCTCGCACGGCGTGCCCCAGTCGGTCTCCGGCGGCGCAAGGTCGTTGGCGTCGGACTCGGGGAACGGCACCAGGCCGATGCCGGTGCGGTCGTGGTTCCACACACGGTTCTTGGTGATGAGGGCCTTGACGGCGCCGGCGGGCAGGATGCCGTTGCCCTGCGCGAGGAGCGACACGTCGATGCCGGGCCCGTCGGTCATGTTGTTGTCGTGCACGAGGTTGCCGGCGATCGTCGTCTCGCGGCTGGGGTAGCAGAGCTCGTAGGAACCCGAGTTCGGCACGATGCCCGCCCGGTTGTTGGCGAACTCGGAGTTCACGATGTACAGGTCGCCGCCGGAGTTGGTGCCCGAGTAGCCGAGGCCGTTGTACTCGGACACGACCTCGCTGAGGACGGCGTCGCACTTGAAGCACTCGCCGATGTAGAAGCCGGCGTCGGGGCTGCCCGAGGCGTAGCTGTGGTCGAACTGGCCGTGGTAGGCGTCGAACGCGTAGACGCCGTAGTCGCCGTTGCGGTAGGCGGTCAGGTACGAGCCGCGGTAGCGGTCCGAGCCGGTCCAGTAGAAGCCGTTCGAGACGTAGTTGCGGGCCGTCATGTTCTCGACCACCACGCCGTCGGTGTCGAGCACCCGGATGCCGTTCTCGAGCTCGAACTCGCCGTCCAGGATCACCTTGTTCCGGTCGACGCCGCGGATGGTGATGTCGGCGGTCTCCACGTCGACGGCCTCGTTGTAGACGCCCTCGTCGACGAGGATCAGGTCGCCCTCCTTGGCCGACTTCACGGCCGCCTGGATGGTCTTGGCGTCTTGCGGCACTCGGATGACGCCGTCCGTGGCGCCCGCCACCGACGAGTCCGTCGACTTCTCGTCGCCGTCGTCTGACGCGCACGCGCCCGCCAGGAGTGCCACTGCGGCGAGCACCGCCGCGAGCACGATCCGTCCGCGTCCGATCGACCTGTCGTCCACTCCACCGCCCCCTGGTAGGTCGTCCCCGTTCCCGATCCGATTGGGACCCGGTACGGGCCCGACCATACAGTCCTTCGGGTGATGCAGCGGTTGCCCAGGGGGTTCAGGGTCGTGCTCGTCGCAGCGGTCGGCATCGGCCTCGCGGCGTGCAGCGGCGGCGGCAGCTCCTCCACCTACGACCTGCCGGCCGGCGAGACGTGGGAGAAGGAGTCCGGGAAGTCGGTCACGATCGACGCCCGGGACAACATCTACGTGCCCCAGTTCATCGAGGTGAAGAAGGGCACGAAGATCACCTGGGAGAACACCGGGCGGAACCGCCACAACGTGCTGCCCGACGACGAGGGCGACTTCGTCGAGATCCCGGTGGATCAGCTGGATCCCGGCATGGAGGCCTCTCGGACCTTCGAGGAGACCGGCGAGTTCGGCTACTACTGCTCGCTGCACGGCTCCAAGACCAAGGGCATGTTCGGCGCCATCAAGGTCGTGGACTGAGCATTCCGAGCGGTTGCGCCGAAGGCCCGAGCGGCCCGAGCGGGAAGCAGAGCCGGCGCCATCAAGGTCGTGGACCGAGCAGGTGGGGTTGCGCCGCTGCCCTGCGGCGACCTGCAAGTCTGTACGGGCCATGTCCTTCCGCGACCGCTTCTTCACGCCGAGGGTGGCGCGGGCGACGACCTCGCCGTCGGCGATCCTCGCCACCGGTGCCGGTGCGGCGGTCGGGATCCTCGCCTTCGGGCCGGTCGGCGCAGTGCTCGGGCTCGGCGCGTACGCGGTGCGGGTGCTGGCCGCGGTGCCCAAGGCGCCGGAACGGCCGTCGACCGACGTTCGGAACCTCCAGGAGCCGTGGCGGGGCCTCATGCAGGGCGTGCTCGACGCCCG
>JAEZAI010000339.1 GCA_023427825.1 Actinomycetes bacterium | reverse complement strand
CGCCGGGCAGGTCGCGACCGGGGAAGATGTCGAACGTGCCGACGCTCCAGCCCGTGCGGGCGGCGAGGTCGTCGCACATCTGGGTGAACAGGGGCCGGAGGCTCCACACGTCGGGGATGATCACCAGGCCCTGCGTGGCACCCTCGGTGCGGGCGACGTAGGCGGCGGTTCCGGACGGCAGCGTGAGTTCCATCGGGGCCGAGACTAGGACGGCAGCTCGCCGCGGGTGACCAGGGCGTCGACGGCCGCGTCGATGCGCTTGGTCCTGGTGGCCGGCCGCTTGGCCTGCACCAACGCCGTCAGCACGAGCTTGCGCCGGCCCGGCCGCTGCTCCTCCCACAGCTCCCGCACCCCGGCCTCGTCGAGCGCCGCGAGCAGGTCGTCGGGCGCCTCCAGCGCCTCGACCGAGTCGAGCAGCGTCCAGGACCCGTCGGCCTTGGCGGCCTCGATGACCGCCCGGCCCCGGGAACGCATCCGGCCCTCGGCCTCCAGCCGTTCGATCCGCGCCTTGTTCGACGCCGACCAGCCGCTGCCGGCCTTCCGGGGCGACACGAGCATCAGGAACCGCAGGTCGTCGAGCCCGTTCACGGTGGAGTCGATCCAGCCGTGGCACACCGCCTCGATCACCGCCGACTCGTAGTCCAGCGCGTCCGGCCCGGCGGCCTGCTTCCACACGGTCAGCCAGACGGCGCCGGACGTCTCGGCGTGCTCCTCGAGCCAGGCGGACCACTCGGCCGGCGTCGCCAGCGAGACCACGGCGCGACCGCCGACCTCGTCGGGCGGGGGCGCCGGCTCCGTGGGATCGAGCACGGTCGGGTCAGGTGTAGCGGTCGAGGATGCTCGACTCGGCGATGCGGCCCAGCGCGTCCTTGATCGTCAGCGCCCAGTGGTCCGTCACGCCCTCGACCGAGGCCAGGTCCTGCACCGACGCACGGCTCAGCTTCTCGAGCGAGCCGTAGTGGGCGATCAGCCGCTCGGCCATCTCCTCGGGCATGCGGGGGATGCGGGCGAGCATGCGGTAGCCGCGGGCCTGCAGCTGCGCGTCCATGTCGTCGGTCTGGCCGGACAGGTGCAGCGCGTGGGCCACCTTGTCCTGGTCGAGGAGGTCCTCCATGTCCAGGTCCGACAGCGTGTCGATGGCCTGCTCGAGGTCCCACGACGCATCGGCCTGCAGGTAGTCCAGGACCACCAGGCGGCGCTCGTCCTCGACACCCGCCATGAGCTCCCGCAGCTGCAGGCGGACCAGCCGGCCGTCGGTGCCGAGCTCGACGAGGTAGCGGTCGATCTCGTCGGAGATGCGGGCGACGAGCTCCGCGCGCTGCAGGAGCGTGACCACGTCGCGCAGCGTGACCAGGTCCTCGACCTCGAGCGACGTGAGGTTGGTCGACTCCTCGTTGAGGCGGTTCTTGTAGCGCTCCAGCGTCTGCAGGGCCTGGTTGCAGCGGCTCAGGATCGAGGTGATCGGCTCGAGCTGGTAGCGGACGGTCTTGGTGTAGACGGTCACCACGGCCATGTCCTCGGACACCGAGATCACCGGCACGCCGATCGACCGGGCCACCCGCTCCGCGGTGCGGTGCCGCGTGCCGGTCTCCTCGGTGGGGACGTTCGGATTGGGCACCAGGTGGACGTTCGCCCGGGCGATGTAGCCGGCGTCGGGCGTGAGCACGATCGCGCCGTCGGTCTTGGCCAGCTCGGAGAGCCGCTGAGGCGAGAAGGCGGCGTTGACCAGGAACCCGCCCGAGGAGATGTTGAGCACCTCGGGCCCGTCGCCGATCACGATCAGCGCACCCATGCCGGCCTTGAGGATGCGGTCCAGGCCTTCCCGCAAGGGCTGCCCCGGGGCGACCGCGGCCAGCGCAGCCTGCAATTCGGGGTCGCGGCGGAGCGCCATCGGCGCAGTCTAGGCGGTCCTCTGCGCGCCGGGCATCGGAGTGCGGCGGCAGGAAGCGCTCAGCCTCGGAGTCCCGCCAGGTGGAGGGCAGCCAGCACCGTGGGCGCTCGAAGCACCTCCAACGGGACGGCCATGGTGGGTGCCGAGTGGGGGACGATCGCGGTGGTGAAGCCGAGCCGGGCGGCTTCGGCCAGCCGTCGTTCCAGGCGACTGACCTGGCGGAGCTCGCCCCCCAGGCCGACCTCGGCGCAGGCCACCAGGCCGGCCGGGACGTCCTGGTTGCTGACCGAGGACACGGTGGCCAGGCACACCGCCAGGTCCGCGCCGGGCTCGACGACCTTCACACCACCGACGGTCATGGCGTAGACGTCGTGCTTGGACAGGTTCACGCCGACCCGCTGCTGCAGCACGGCCAGCAGGAGCGAGAGCCGGCCGGAGTCCAGCCCCTGCACCGAGCGGCGGGGCTGCGCCAGCGTGGACGCGGCGACGAGCGCCTGCACCTCGACCAGGAGCGGACGGTGACCCTCGAGCGCCGGCACCACGACCGATCCGGGCAGACCGGGCGTTCGGTCGCCGAGCAGCAGCGACGACGGGTCGGGCAGGTCGGCCAGGCCCTGGCCGTGGACCGAGAACATGCCGATCTCGTCGGTGGAGCCGAAGCGGTGCTTGGTGGCGCGGAGGATGCGCAGGTCGTGCTGACGGTCGCCCTCGAGCGACAGCACCGTGTCGACCACGTGCTCGAGCACGCGCGGCCCGGCGAGCTGGCCGTCCTTGGTGACGTGGCCGACGAGCAGCACGGTGGTGCCGGTGGACTTGGCGATCTGCACCAGGCGGTGGGCGCACTCCCGCACCTGCGTGACCGACCCGGGCGCGCTGGTGAAGCGCGGGTCGTGCAACGTCTGGACCGAGTCGACGACGACCAGTTCGGGCTGCGTGGCCTCGATGTGGACGCCGATGTTGCCCATGGCGGTCTCGGCGGCCAGGAGGAGGTCGTCGTGCAGGGCGCCGACCCGCTCGGCCCGAAGGCGCACCTGGTCGACCGACTCCTCGCCGGTGACGTAGAGCACCCGCGAGCCCGCCCGGGCGCGGGCGGCCAGCACCTGGAGGACGAGCGTGGACTTGCCGACGCCCGGTTCGCCGCCCAGGAGCGTGACGCTGCCCGGCACCAGGCCGCCGCCCAGCACCCGGTCGAGCTCGCCGATCCCAGAGGCCGCCGGGGTGCCGCTGGCCGCCGACAGCTGGGTGATCGGGGTGGGCGGCGTGGAGGCGGCGAGTGCCACGACGGTGGGCTCGTCCACCTCGAGCTCCTCGGACAGCGTGTTCCAATCACCGCAGGACGCGCAGCGCCCGGACCACTTGGGCGCGCCGGCGCCGCAGCTCATGCACCTGACGACGGTCCTGGTCCGTGCCATGGCCGCCGAAGGTAGGCGCCGGGTGTGACGCGGGGCGCGGATGGGTCGAACACGTGTTCCCCGTACCTGGGTCGGCTCGCGCCCCAGGCGGGCGCGACGTGTCCCGAGATCCGGAACGCTCGGGCCGGTCCGTACTCGGGTCGGCTCGCGCCCGATGCGGGCGCGACGTGTCCCGAGATCCGGGGCGCTCGGGCACGGCCCGGAACTCGGGTCGGATCGCGCCCGATGTGGGCGCGACGTGTCCCGAG
>JAEZAI010000281.1 GCA_023427825.1 Actinomycetes bacterium | reverse complement strand
GCGGCGAGCTCCGCGGTCATCGGGTGGTCGGCGGCGACGACCGCGACCGGCTCGCCGGTGTAGCGGACCTCGTCGACGGCGAGCACCGGCTGGTCCGCCTTCTCCAGGCCGAAGGCGTTGATGCCGGGGACGTCCTCCGCCGTCAGCACGGCGTGCACACCGGCCACCGCGAGCGCGTCGCCGGTGTCGATCGAGACGATGCGGGCGCGCGGGTGCGGCGACCGCAGCGTGTGGCCCCAGAGCATCCCCTCGGCGACCAGGTCGGAGGAGAACGCGAACCGCCCCTGCACCTTCGGCGGCCCGTCGGGCCGGGGCGCGCTCTCGCCGACCCGCGGACCGCGGCCGGTGCTGCGGGTGGTGGTGCTCGTGGTGGTGCCCGTGTCGGTGCTCATCCCGCCACCCCCGCCCGCCGGCGTGCCGCCACGGTCACAGCGGACACGATCCGGCCGTAGCCGGTGCAGCGGCACAGGTTCCCGGAGATCGCCTCCCGGATCACCACCTCGTCGGGATCGGCGAGCTGCTCGGGCGCCATGCCGTCGAGCAGGTCGTGCACCGCGACCACCAGGCCAGGGGTGCAGAAGCCGCACTGCACGGCGCCTTCGTCCAGGAACGCCTGCTGCACGTCCGTCATCGGCGCGTCCTCGGCCCGCGCCGGCGTCTCGGACACGGTGCCCAGGCCGGCGAGCCCCTCGACGGTCGTCACCTCCCGGCCGGCCGCGGCCTCGGCGAGCACCAGGCAGGAGCACAGCAGCTCGCCGTCGACGAGCACCGAACACGAGCCGCACTCGCCCTGCTCGCACGCCCCCTTGGCGGCGGGCAGGCCCAGACGCTCACGCAGCACGAACAGCAGGCTCTCGCCCGGCAGCGAGTCCGGTACGGGCCGGTCGTGGCCGTTCACGCGCAGCACGAGCTGGGTCGGTTGCTCGTCCGGATCGCTCATGCGGCGGCGCTCCCTCGTCGGTCGGTGGTGGACCTGGCGAACATCCGGGCCAGCGCCCGGGACACCAGCACGCCGGCGGCGTGGCGCCGGTAGTCGGCGGTGGAGCGGTGGTCGTCGATCGGTGCGACCGACTCCCGGACCGCGGCGGCGACCGCGTCGAGCTCGGCCCTGCTCGGCTCCCGGGGCGACCCCGCGGCCAGGCCCTGCCAGTCGAGCCTGGCGGCGGCCAGCTCCTCGGCGGCCGTCGCCCTGGTGGGTCGGGCCGTCGCCGCGCCGGCCGACAGCCGCACCCCGGGGGCGTCCAGGTCGGCCACGGCGGCGAGCGACACGACCGAGATCACCATGGCGCTGCGGGTCCCCACCTTCAGGAACTCCTGCGGGCCGCGGAGCACCGGCACCTCGACCGCGACGACCAGCTCGCCCGGTCGGAGCGCCGTCCGCTTGGGGCCGGTCACCAGCTCGGTCACCGGCACCGTGCGAGAACCCGACTCGGCGGCGAGCTCCACGGCGGCGCCGAGCGCGGTGAGTACCGGCAGCGTGTCGCCGGCGGGGGAGCCGGTGGCCAGGTTGCCGCCGATGGTCCCGGCGTTGCGGATCTGCGGGGAGCCGACGGTGCGCGCCGCCTGCGCCAGCGCGGGGACGAGCTCCGCGATCCCTGCGTCCATGAGCCGGGTGTAGGTGGTGCCGGCCCCGATTCGGACCGTCCGGCGGCCGTCGTCGTCGACGTGCGTGTCCCACCCCCGCAGGTCGGGAACCGCGGCGAGGCTGACCACGGTGTCCGGCAGACGGCGGCCGGCGTTCACCTCGACCATCAGGTCGGTGCCGCCGGCGATCGGGATCGCGCCGGGATGGTCGGCGAGCGCGGCGCAGGCGTCGGCGATCGAGGTCGGTCTGATGACGGCCACGGACTGATGATGCCGGACGGGTTCAACATTCTGTCAACGGCGCCCAGTGATGTTCACAGGCAGGAAACACCGCTGTCACGCCGGCCGGGGACCGTGTCCGCACCGGACGGCCGACGGCCTCCGGTCCTGCGAGGAGGAGGCGCTGGCCACATGACGATGACCGCCGAGGAGCACCTGCGCGCGCTCCCGAAGGTGGAGCTCCACTGCCACGTGGAGGGTGCGGCCAGGGCGGCGACGATCGCCGAGCTCGCCCGCCGCAACGGGGTGGAGCTACCGGTCGACGATCCGGAGGACCTGTTCGAGTTCCAGGACCTCAACCAGTTCCTGGACGTGTACGGGATCGTCTGCCGCAGCCTGGTGACCGTCGACGACTTCCGCCGGATCACCTACGAGGCACTGCAGGACGCGGTCGCCGCCGGGGTGCGGTACCGCGAGATGTTCGTGTCACCGGCGTTCGTCATGGCGTTCGGCGTGCCGCTCGAGACCGTGTGGGAGGGCGTGTCGCAGGGGCTCGCCGACGCCCACGCCGACCTGCCGATCCGGTGCCGGATGGTGCTCGACGTGGACAAGCCCTCGGGCCCCGCCGCCGCCATGGAGCTCGTCGAGTTCGCATCGGCGCAGGACCGCGACGTGCTCGTCGGGATCGGCGCCGACTCCGTGGAGCGTGGCATCGACCACGCCGCCATCGCCCCGGTCTTCGCGGCGGCGGGCGCCGCCGGACTGCGGCGCACGTGCCACGCCGGCGAGGACGGCCCGGCCGACAACATCCGCGTGGCGATCGAGCAGCTGGGGGTGGAGCGGGTCGACCACGGGTTCCGGCTCCTCGACGATCCGGAGCTGACGGCCCGGGTGGTGGACGAGGGGATCGCCCTCACGTCGTGCCCCCTGTCCAACGTGCTGATCGCCCGGGTGGTGCCCGACGTGGCCCACCACCCGTTCATGGACCAGCGCCGGGCGGGGGTGAAGGTCACGCTGAACTCCGACGACCCGGGCATGACGTCCACCGACGTGGCCGACGACTTCCTCGCCGTGCACCGTGAGCTCGGTGCGGACCTCGACGAGCTGGAGGCAGCTGTGCTCGACGCGCTCGACGCCTCGTTCGCCCCGGCCTCCGAGCAGGCCGCGCTGCGCACCGAGCTCCTCGAGGGGTTCGCCGAGCTGCGGGCCGTCGGATCACCGCTCGTCGACGGCGCCGCCGTCGGCCCCCGAGCGGTGGGGGAGAAGTGACGTGGGGCCCGACCAGGGATCCCGGCGCGTCCGACACGTTTCGTTAGGTTGGAGAGGTGCACGAACTGTTGAGGGCCGTGAAGCCGCTCACCGACGCGCTGGGCGCGCAGGTGGTGCCCGTGCAGAAGGTGCGCGACGGCGACATCGAGCTCCGGTGGGAGGGCGAGCTGGTCGGTGGCGTGCGGCTGCCGGAGCGGCCCCGGGACGTGGAGTGGTTCCTGAGCCGGGTGGAGCGCTCCTACGACCGCCCGCTCGCGGAGCTCGACCGGGTGGAGAAGCAGCGGGTCGTGAAGCAGCTGAACGAGGCCGGCGCGTTCGCGCTGCGCAAGTCCGTGGAGCAGGTCGCCGAGGTGCTCGGCGTCAGCCGCTTCACCGTCTACAACTACCTCAACCGACCCGAGGAGTGACCACACCGGCGGGCGCGCCCGCCGGCGTCCGGTGCGGTGCCGGTCTGCTCGGGGCGCAGCCGGCGCCGGCTCAGCTCGCGCCGTCGACCGTCAGCTGCACCGAGATGCGCTCGGCGCCCGACTTGGTGGCGGCGCGGACGGCCTCGCCGAGCGCTCGCAGGACGTCGTCGATGTCGCCGGCGACCGTGGTGCCGAACGGGCCCATGTCGGGCTCGACGCCCGCCGCCCGGGCGGCGTCGACGGCCGCGGTGACGTGCGGTCCGGGACTGCCCTCCACGAACGGTTCGACGGTGAACTCCGCCTCGACTCGCACGGACGGGACTCTACCGTGCTGATCCGGGGCGGTCGGATGGTCGACGTCGACGGGGACCGAGTGGCGGACCTCCGCGTCTCGGCCGACGGCCGGGTCGCCGAGGTGGGCGCCGACCTGGAGCCCCATCCCCGGGAGGAGGTGGTCGACGCCACCGGCCGGCTGGTCGTGCCGGGCGGCGTGGACGCCCACACCCACATGCGGCTGCGGGTGGGCCGGGCGGAGGTGGCCGACGGCGTGGCCTCGGCGACGGTCGCCGCCGCGCTGGGCGGGACGACGTCGGTGCTGGAGTACGTCTCGCCGGTCCCGGGCCAGAGCGTGACCGACGCGCTCGTCGAATGGCGCTGCCACTCCCACGCCGCGGCTGTCGACGTGGGTCTGCACCTGACGGTCGTCGAACCGATCGACGAGGCGCAGATCGACGCCGTCGTCGAGGCCGGGGTGACCTCGTTCAAGGTGTGCATGTCCGGACGCGACGACCGCAACGTGGACGACGGCGTGGTGCTCGACGTGCTGCGCTCGGTCGGCGCCCGCGGCGGCGTGGTCGTCGTGCACGCGGAGAACGGGGGAGCGATCGGCTCGCTCGAGCGCGAGGCGCTCCGGCGCGGGCGACGCGGCCCGATCGAGCAGTCGCTGGCCCGACCCGCGGTGCTCGAGGCCGAGACGACGACCCGTGCCGCCATGCTCGCCGAGATGGTCGACGTGCCCCTCTACCTGCCCCACATCTCGTCCGCCCCGGCGCTCGACGCCGTCCGCAAGGCGCAGGAGCGGGGCGTCCGCATGACGGTGGAGACCTGCCCCCAGTACCTGCACCTGTCCACGGAGCGGATGGGCGGCGAGTCGGGCGACACGTTCGTGTGCTCACCCCCGCTGCGCGAGCCGTGGCACGCCGAGGAGCTCTGGTACGGGCTCGCCGCGGGCTGGATCCACACGGTCGCATCGGACCACGCCGCCTGGTCCACCGCGGACATCCGTGCGGGCACCAACCGCCGGCCCGAGGGGCGCCGGGACTTCACCGAGATCCCCGAGGGGTTGCCCGGCGTCGAGACGAGGATGGCCCTCATGTGGGCGGGCGTCGTCGACGGTCGACTGCGCGCGAGCGACTGGGTGCGCCTGTGCAGCGAGGCGCCGGCCCGGACATTCGGGCTGTGGCCGGCCAAGGGCAGCCTCCGCGTGGGTGCCGACGCCGACGTCGTGATCTGGGACCCCATGCGCGAACACGGCCTGGACGCGTCGGACCTGCACATGGACGTCGACCACTCCCCGTACGCGGGCCTGACCCTGCGCGGCTGGGCCGAGTCGGTGTTCCTCCGGGGCGCACCGGTCGTGGAGCGCGGCGCCTTCGTGGGTGAGCCCGGCGCCGGGCGCTACCTGGCCCGCACCCCGCTCCCCACCTGACGTTGCCTCAGCCGGCGGGCTGGTCCTGCCTCTGCCTCAGCCGGCGGGCTGGCTCAGCCGGCGGGCTGGCTCAGCCGGCGGGCTGGGCCTCGGACTCGTCGATCGCCTGCAGCAGCGTGTTCCAGCTAAGCGTGGCGCACTTGATCCGCACCGGGAACTTCACGACCCCGCGCAGCGCCTCGAGGTCGCCGAGGCGCAGCTCGCCCGGATCCGCGTCCTCGGCCGACGCCGGCTCGCCGCCGTCGAGCTCGCCCTCGTGGATCGACATCATCGACTTGAAGGCCTTGGTCAGGTCCTTGACCTCGCCGACGGTCTTGCCGCTGATCGCAGCCGACATCATCGACGCCGAGGACTGCGAGATCGAGCAACCCTGGCCGCCGATGCGCACGTCGGTCACCACCGCGTCGTCGCCCTTCGACGGGTCGTCGAGCTGGAGGTACACCACGATCTCGTCACCGCACAGCGGGTTGAAGCCCTCCACCCGGGACGCAGGCGGGCTGGGCAGCTCGCCGCGGTTCCGCGGGTTGCGGTAGTGGTCGAGGATGATCTCGCGGTAGAGGTCTTCGAGACCTGACATTCGTCAACCGTTCCCTTCGCCCCGGCGGATCGGCGTCGGGGCAGTCTCGTCAGTCACCGTGTGTGGACCGGTGCGCTCGTTCAGAAGTCGAAGAAGTCGCCGGCGTCGTCGAGCGCGTCGCCGAGCGCATCGATGTCGGCCTCGTCGTTGTACACGTACCACGATGCTCGCGCAGTGGCACCGACACCGAGAACTCGCATGAGCGGCTTGGCGCAGTGGTGGCCCGGCCGGACGCACACGCCGTGCTGGTCGAGCACCTGCGACAGGTCGTGGGGGTGGATGCCCTTGAACGCGAAGCTCATCACGCCGCCGCGGGCGTCGGGCTCGTGCGGGCCGTAGATCGTGAGGTCGTCGCCGAAGCGCTCGGTCAGGCTGCGCATGGCGTACGCGGTGAGCGAGATCTCGTGCGCCCGCACCTGCTCCATGCCGAGCCGGTCCAGGTAGTCGACCGCGGCACCCAGGCCCACGATCTCGGCGATCGGCGGGGTGCCCGCCGCGAACTTGTGCGGCACCTCGGCCGGCACGAAGCCGTCCGTGGTGACGTCCAGGATCATCCCGCCGCCGCCGAGGAAGGCCGGCATCGACTCGAGGAGCTCAGCGCGGGCCCACAGCACGCCCACGCCGGTGGGGCCGAGCATCTTGTGGCCCGAGAACGCCAGGAAGTCAGCGCCGAGCTCGACCACGTCGGTCCGCACGTGGGGGACGTACTGGCAGGCGTCGATCACGGCGAGCGCACCGGCGGCGTGGGCGGCATCGGTCAGACGGCGCACCGGTGTGATCGTGCCGACGACGTTCGACATGGCCGACAGCGCGAGCAGCTTGGCCCCGTCGAGCAGGCGGTCCAGGTCGGTGAGGTCGAGCTGGCCGTCGTCGGTCAGCGGGATCCAGCGCAGCTCCACGCCCCGCTCGGCCGCGAGCTGCTGCCAGGGGACGATGTTGGCGTGGTGCTCGAGCTGGGTGAGCACGACGGCGTCGCCGGGACCCAGGTTGGCGCCGCCCCAGGAGCGGGCGACCAGGTTGATCGACTCGGTGGCGTTCTTGGTGAACACGACCTCGTTCGCCGTGGGCGCACCGATGAAGCGGGCGACCTTGGCACGGGCGGACTCCATGGCGTTGGTCGCCGCCTCGGCCAGCGTGTACGCCGCGCGGTGCACGTTGGCGTGCGTGGTCTCGTAGTAGTGGTCCATCGCCTGGAGCACGTCGGTCGGCTTCTGCGACGACGCCGCCGAGTCCAGGAACACCAGGCGGCGGTCGTGGACGGTGGTCGCCAGGATCGGGAAGTCCGCCTTGACCGCGGCGACGTCGAGGTCGTCGACGGACGCGTCGGCCGCCACCTCGTCGGCGGTGGGCACGGGGGCGGTGGTGTCGGCGGCCGTGGTCACGACACCGACTCCCGGTCCCGGTAGGCGTCGAAGCCCTCCCGCTCCAGCTGCTGGGCGAGCTCCGGTCCGCCGGAGGTGACGATCCGGCCGTCGACGAGGATGTGCACCACGTCGGGCGTGAGGTGGTCGAGCAGGCGTTGGTAGTGCGTGATCACCAGCACGCCCAGGTCGGGACGGTCCGCCCGCACCTCGTTCACGCCGTTGGCCACCACGCGGAGGGCGTCGATGTCGAGCCCGGAGTCGGTCTCGTCCAGGATCGCGATCTCGGGTTCGAGGATGGCCATCTGCAGGATCTCGTTGCGCTTCTTCTCTCCGCCGGAGAAGCCCTCGTTGAGGAAGCGGTCGGCGAAGCTCGGGTCCATGTCGAGCCGCCCCATCCACTCCATGATCGCGAGCCGGATCTCCAGCACCGACAGGTCGATGCCCTTGCGCTCCGACAGCGCCTGGCGCAGGAACTGGCGCACGGAGACGCCGGGGATCTCCTGCGGGTACTGGAACGCCAGGAACACGCCGTTGCGGCCGCGCAGGTCGGCGGACCACTCGGTGATGTCGTCGCCCTTGTAGCGCACGTTCCCGCCGGTGACGACGTACTCGGGGGAGCCCATCAGCGTGCTGGCGAGCGTGGACTTGCCGGAGCCGTTGGGCCCCATGAGCGCGTGGACCTCGCCCCGCCGGACGGTGAGCGACACGCCCTTGAGGATCTCCTCGGTGGGCTGCTCGGCCGGCGCCGCGCGCAGGCCCTCGATCCGGAAGAGGGGTGCTTCGTCCGTGGGAGGGGTGACGGCGTCGGACATGACCCCGAGTCTATTTCCACTACTCAGATAGTGGAAATAGCCCGGACGGCCGCGACAGGCGGCACATCGGGCGCCCAGCGGCGTCGCTCAGCACATGTCCTCGAGGTAGGCGGGCGCCACGATCGAGCGCACCACGCCGTCCTCGGCGCTCACGAGCGTTCCCGGATCCATCCGGCCGCCCGACGGGTCGAGGAGGAAGTCCTGGTACTGCACGCCCTGGTGGGCCATCGACCCGGTCGGCACGCCGGGGAAGTTGCCGGCGACGTCCGCGGCGGGCGTGCCGAGGGTGAACTCCCCGGGCACCGTGACCGGCATGGCGGGCAGGTCCGCCGGGGTCCCCCGCAGCACCACCTTCCAGTTCGTGCCACCGGGATCCCGTCCGGGCACCACGATCGTGAGCGCTCCCCAGGAGAGGACGGTGGACTCCGCCACGCAGGTCCCGTCGCCGGGTTCGACCGCGGTGCGGGGCTCGCCGAGCACCGCTCGGATGGTGTCGACGGCCGCCGTCGCCGGACCGTCGAAGGGTGCGAGGGCCGTGTCCATGCCCGAGGCGTCCTGGAACTGGAGGCCGCGGGTCAGCACCCGGATGCCGGCGGCGTCGGTCGCCGGCGCCGGGGCGGTGGTGGTGGTCGTCGTCGCCGGGGTCGCGGGCGTGGCGTGGCGGACGGCGAACACGGCGACGCCGTGGAGGTCGGCGTCGAGGGTCGAGACCTCGGACCACGTGATCAGGTCCTCGGAGCGGTACACGCCGTCGTTCGACGGGGCGTCCGGTTCGGTCGAGCGGTCCTGCACCGCGAGCCAGGCGCCGGACCCGGCGGCGAGTCCCTGCAAGATCAGGCCCTCGGGCTGGGTCGCTCCGTAGGTCCATCGCTCACCGTCGGTGCTCCGCCCGGCGATCGCGGTCGCCGAGTCGGTCGCCCCGGCGCCTGCTCCGGTCAGCTCACGTCCCACGAACGCCCAGGTGCGACCGTCGTGCGCCACCGAGACCGCGCCGAGCGCTCCGTCCATGACCCGACGGGTCCACGTGGTGGCGTCGGTGCTCGTGAACTCGACCGGGAGGCACACCCGCTCCGTGCACTCCTGCGCGGTGGCGACCCAGGTCCCGTCGCCGTAGGCGACGGACAGCATCGCCTGGTGGAGGATGCCGCCGGAACGTGCGGTCAGCTCGGTGTTGTCGTACGGAGAGGTCGTGGCCGTCCGCTCCCACGTCGACCCGTCGGTGCTCGTCCAGATCGCACCCGCCGACCCGTCGCCCTCGCCGCCCTCCTCGGCGAAGCTGCGGTCGCCGACCGCCACCCATCGTCCGTCGCCGTGGGCCACGGCTCGCAGCGGGTCGACCACAGGAGTCGGTGGCGACCAGTTCGCGCCGTCCGTGCTCGTCCGCACGACGCCGCCACCCGACACGGACGAGCCCACCACGACGGCCAGGTCCTCCGAGGACGCGACGCCGTACAGGAGGTCGGGGCCGGTCGCCGCGGTCGTCCACGTGCGACCGTCGGGGCTGGTGTGGACCGCGCCGGTCGGACCGCCGGCACCGTCGTGGCTCCCGGACACCGCGAGCCACGTCGTCCCGACTGCGGAGCCCACCGGCTGCTCGTACCGCTCGCCGCTCGTCAGGTCGACGAGCGTGAGCGCCTCCACCGGCTCGGCCGCTCGGATCGTCGCGACGGTGTCGCCGTCGTAGCCGTCCCACCGCTCGCCGGTGGTGCTCGCCGCGGCGAGGTCGGCCGATGCGGGTTCGGCCAGCGGGTTCCCGCAGGCGCACCGGACCCGGGGCACGCCCTCCTCGTCGACCAGCACCGCGGTGCCGGCCTGGAGCACCGCCTGGCGGGGAGTGGCCCGCCCAACTGCGAAGCCGTGGTTCGTCACGAGGGTGTCGGTCGTCAGGACGACCGGCGTGAGACGAGCGAGCTCGGTCGGGATCTCGTCGACGTCGATGCCCAGGACGGCGGCCCAGGCGGCGGCCTTGGCCTCGTCGCCGGCCAGGAACGCGGCGAGCGCCGCCACGTCGCAGGTCGCGGCGTCGCCGGTCCCTCCGTACAGGCCCGGTTCCGTCCCGCCGACGGCGCGGGTGCCGGTGGCGTCGTCGCGCTCCTGGTCGGCCAGCAGTCGGGCCGCATCGACCGTCACCTGGTCGGACGGCGGCGGCACCTCCCTGGAGGCGACCGAGGTCGTGAACGGATCAGGGCCGTCGGCCGCCACCGGCTCGAGGGTCACCGACTCGGCGCCGCCCCTCGTGGCCAGCACCGCCACGACCGTCCCGACGACCGCGAGGGCCACCACGGCACCGACGGCGATCCGCACGCGCTTCGATCCCACCTCGATCAGCTCCCTGCACTCCGGATGTCCGGTCTCCGCCCTGAGCGGCCGACGGTACAGCGGTGCCAGGCGCCCACGACCGGACGACCGGCTATTTCTGAACGGAGTTCACACCGTGGTCACGGAACCGTCGCGCCGCGTTCACGTCGGGTGGCGGTCGCGCCGGCCGTCAGGCTCGCGAGGCTGCGTCGCGGAGGTCCTCCTTCCACGTCCGGAACCGGACGTGGTGCGACGTCGGGCCGTGCCCGTCACCGGAGCCGTCGGGGAACAGCCGGAACGTGAACGCCCGGGAGAGGTCCTCCGCGTCGATCGCCACGTAGCGGGCATCGGCGCCCTTCGCCGGTCCCGCACGCCACAGGAGCCACGGCCCGATCCGTCGCTTGTAGGTGATCGCCGGCCGGCCGATGTCGTCGCCGGCCCGCAGCAGGACCTCGGGCGCCTCGATCCACGCCCCGGCCGGGATGTTGCGGTCGCGGATGGGCGTGGGCGGGAGATCCGCGGTGTGGACGGGAGGGGGGTCGATCGGACGCTCGTCAGCGGGGAGGGCCACCGGCGCAGTCTGCCCCGTCCGCCGCGCCTCGGCGGGTGCGTCGGTGGGGCGGCGGGCCGCTCTGACACCATGGACGGCCACATGCCCGTGACGTTCCTCGCCCACCAGGCCCCGGTCCTGCCGCTGAAGCGCTGGCGGCCGGGACTCGACGGGGTGGCGCTCGTGGCGGGGAGCGCGGTGCCCGACCTGGCCCGGGCCACGCAGCACAACACGGCGATGCCGTACCTGTTCGGGTGGCCGACCTGGTTCGACGGGCACCGCCCCGACCAGCTCGTGTCGTGGTGCCTGGTCGTCGGGCTCCTGCTGACCTGGTCGGCGCGGCGGCTGGTGCTTCCCCGGCTCGCCGGCCACCTGCCCGACCTCGGGGGGTTCCACCTCCGCGACCTGCGGCTCGTCGGGCGCGTCCGGCACCGCTGGTGGAACGTGGTGCTGTGCGTGCTGGTCGGCGCCATCACCCACGTGGTCATCGACATGTTCACGCACGAGGATCACTCGGTGATCGTCCCCGGGTTCGACCAGCACCTGTTCGACGTGGCGGGGCGGTCGCTCAGCGTCGCCAACGTGCTGCAGGTGGTGCTGAGCCTGGCGCTGTCGGTCGTCGCCGTCCGGCAGATGTGGGCGATCGGTCGCGAACGGCTGCTGTGCCGCTGGCACGGCGCCGACCCCGCGCCGGCCCCGACCCCGCCGCGCCACCGCACCGTCGTTGCCTCGGTCGTGGTCGCTGCGGTGCTGAGCGGACTCCTCGGCGCCACCCAGACGTCGCGCGGCGTCGACGTCGCGCTGTTCACGTGGGTGGTGCTCGGTTGGCTGTCGCTGTGCGTGATCGCAGCGTTCGTCCCCCGCCCCGACGACGCCGGGCCGCCTACGGCCGCGGTCCGCACGACCGCCGAGACCTCCGGAGCTGCGTGAGCTCGCGAAGCCCAGCGAGAGCAACCCACGTCGAACGGGACGCGTCAGGCGGGGCGGGGCGAGAACATGATGACGCCGACGCCGAGCAGGCAGATCGCCGCCCCGATCAGGTCGAAGCGGTCGGGCTCGAACCCGTCGGCGACGATGCCCCACGCCAGCGAGCCGGCCACGAAGATGCCGCCGTACGCAGCGAGGATCCTGCCGAAGTTGGCGTCCGCCTGCAGCGTGGCCACGAACCCGTACGCGGTCAGGGCGACGATGCCGGCGCCGACCCATGCGACCCCTCGGTGCTCCCGCGTGCCCTGCCAGATCAACCAGGCGCCGCCGATCTCCGCGACCGCGGCGACCAGGAAGAGAGCGAGGGACCGGGCGATGTTCACTCCGGTCCCTCCGAAGCAATCGGCGCAAGGTACTGCTCGGCCGCCCGTCGGTACGCCATCCGACGTGGCCGTGACCACCCCGGCGGTGTGGCCCCCGGACCACGTTGTCCGGGGG
>JAEZAI010000257.1 GCA_023427825.1 Actinomycetes bacterium | reverse complement strand
CCGGCGAGCTGACGGCCGGCGCCCGCGCCCGGATCAGTCGTCGTCGGGGCGCTGCCGCAGGAACTCCTGCAGCTCGGCCGCGAGCTCGTCGCCCGACGGGATCCGGTCGAAGCCGAACGTGGGCGCGTCGTCGGGGCTGTCACCCAGGCCCTGGTCCACGAACTCCTCCAACTGGGCGACCATCGCCTGGTGCTGGGCGTTCTCGGCGACCAGCTCGTCGATCCGGATGCGGGTGGCCGCGGCATCGGCGGCGAGCTGGCCCCGGTGCGCGTCGATGCCCGCCACCTCGGACAGGCCCTCCAGGAGGGCCAGGCTCGCGGCCGGGTACGCCATCGTCGACACGTAGTGAGGGACCTGGGCCCAGAGGCCGAGTGCCGGCAGGCCGGCGGCGTTGCAGTCGACGTCGATGACGGCCTGGATGCCGCCGGGCACGTCGAGCGTGCCGCGCACGTAGCCGTGGAGATCGTCGGACAGCTGCGCGGACGACGTGGTCACCGACAGGTTGACGTCGCGCGTGTGCGGGACCGGGGCCGGGTACGCCCCCAGGCTGACCACCATGCGGGCGCCGAACTCGAGCGCCAGGTCCACGACGGTCTCCGAGAACGCCTGCCACTCGAAGTCGGGTTCGGCGCCGACCAGCATGAGCAGGTCCCGGCCGGCGGAGTCGGTGCCGGCGAGCAGCTCGATGGACGGCCACGTCAGCCCGGTGATCAGTCCGTTGACCAGGTGCATGATCGGGCGGCGGGCGCGGTGGTCCAGCAGCCGGTCGGCGTCGAAGGTGGCGACCACCTCGGCGCCGGCACCGGCCATGACCGCGGACATGGCGTTGGCGGCGCCCATGCCGGAGTCGATCCAGCCTTCCAGGCCGACCACGAGCACGGGGTCGTTGAGCTCGGGGTTGAACTCGCGCTCGACGAGGGACATGTCAGCCGACCCCGTCCGCGGCCTCGACGGTCAGCTCGGAGAGCCGGTCGAGCATGGATCGGAACCCGCGCACCTGCTCCTCCGGCACGTCGCCCATGGCGCCACCCGCGTAGCGCGCGTACACGCCGGCGATGATGCAGGTGAGCTTCCAGTAGCCGAACGCCACGTAGAAGCCCAGGTCCGACAGGTCCCGGTCCGACGTGGCGGCGTAGCGCTCGATGAGCTCGGCCTTGCGGGGGAAGCCCTCGAGCGCAGTCGGGGAGGCCTGCGGCAGGACCGCGCCCTGGTCGGGGTCGGACCAGTAGACCCAGAGCAGGCCGACGTCGGCGAGCGGGTCGCCGAGCGTGCAGATCTCCCAGTCGAGCACCGCCTGCACGGAGCCGTCGGGGGCGAGCATGCAGTTGTCCAGGCGGTAGTCGCCGTGCACGATCGCCGCGCCCTGCTGTGCCGGGATGGACGACGCCAGCCGGTCGTGCATGTCGTGGACCGCAGGGAGGCCGAGACCGCCCTCGACCTGGGAGTCGGAGGCCTGGAACTGCGAGTACCAGCGCTTGAGCTGGCGGGCGATGTAGTCCTCCTTGCGGCCCAGGTCGCCCAGGCCGACGGCGTCCACGTCGACCGAGTGGATGGCGGCCATGACGTCCACGAGCGACTCGCCGGCCCTGCGGCGCTGCTCGGGCGTGAGCGCCGCCGCGTCCTGCTCGCCGCGCACCACCCGGCCGTCGACGAAGTCCATGACGTAGAACGGCGCGCCGTTGACCGACTCGTCGGTGCAGAGGCCCACCGTGGGCGGGACGGGCACCTCGGTGGGGCCGAGCGCCGAGATGATGCGGTGCTCGCGCGCCATGTCGTGGGCGGTCGCCAGGACCTGGCCGAGGGGCGGGCGCCGCAGCACCCACCGCTCGCCCCGGTCGTCGGTCACCGAGAACGTCAGGTTGGAGTGGCCGCCGGCGATCAGCTGGAACGACAGCGGGAGCTCCGCGCCGGGCACGTGCTCGGCGAACCAGGCGCTCACGCCGGCCGCGTCGATGCCGTCGGGTGCGGTGGTCTCGGTCTGCTCTGGCCCGTCGGTCACGTGTCCCCCTGTGGTCGGCCACTCAACCTACAGCGGTGCCCGGGCCCGCTGGGCCGGGGTGCGATCCCGTGCCCGCCACCGCCGTCAGTAGACTTCGCACGCCCCGCACCCGCCCCCAGGAGCCCGCCGCCGCCATGGTCGACGTCACCGATGCCACCTTCCAGACCGACGTGGTGGAGCGCTCCCACACGGTGCCCGTGGTGGTGGATCTCTGGGCGGAGTGGTGCGGGCCGTGCCGGACCCTCGGCCCCATCCTGGAGCAGGTGATCGCCGGCACCGAGGGCAAGGTCGAGCTCGCCAAGGTGGACATCGACGCCAACCCCGGTGTGGCGAACGCCTTCCAGGTCCAGTCGATCCCCGCGGTGTACGCCATGAAGGACGGCAAGGTCGTCGACGGCTTCCTGGGCGCGCAGCCCGAGTGGCAGGTGGCCGAGTTCGTCCAACGGCTGTACCCCAGCGCCGTCGACAACGAGGTGGATCGGCTGCTCGAGCAGGGCGACGAGGCGTCGCTGCGCACCGCGCTCGAGCTCGAGCCGTCCGAGGAGAAGGTGATCGTGGCGCTCGCCGAGCTGCTCGTCACCGACGGCCGCGCCGAGGAGGGCCTGGCCCTGCTGGAGCGGATCCCCGAGTCGCCCGCCACGCGTCGCGTGGCCGCCCTGGCGCGCACCGGCGGTGCGCCCGCCGACGGCGAGGACCTGGCGGCCCGGCTCGAGGGCCTGCTCGACCGGGTCAAGGCCGACGACGACGCCCGCCAGGAGTTCGTCGACGTGCTCGAGCTCCTCGACGACGAGGACGAGGTCGCGGCCTGGCGCCGCAAGCTCTCCGCCCGTCTCTTCTGACCGGCGGACACGGTCCGGAGCATCCGGGCCGATCACACCCAGCGGCCGACCGGCCGCCCGAGACAGGACACCGATAACCAATGACCGCCACGACCATTCCTCACTGGATCGGCGGTGCTCCCTCCACAGGAGGCGAGGGTGGGACCACGGGCAGCTCCGGCCGGAGCGGCGACGTGTTCAACCCCGCGACCGGGGCCGTGACCGGCTCCGTCCCCTTCGCCAGCAGCGCCGAGGTCGACCGCGTCGTCGACGTCGCCGCGCAAGCGTTCACCACCTGGCGCGACGTGTCGCTCGCCCGGCGCGCCGAGATCATGTTCCGCTTCCGCGAGCTGCTCGTCGCCCACAGGTCTGACGTGGCCGCCGCCATCACCGCCGAGCACGGCAAGGTGCTGTCCGACGCGGCGGGCGAGGTGCAGCGCGGCATCGAGAACGTGGAGTTCGCCTGCGGCGCGCCGCACCTGCTCAAGGGGGCGATGAGCCACCAGGTCGCCACCGGCGTGGACGTGAGCTCGATCCTGCAGCCGCTCGGCGTGGTGGCGGGCATCACGCCGTTCAACTTCCCGGCCATGGTGCCGCTGTGGATGTTCCCCAACGCCCTGGTCTGCGGGAACACGTTCGTGCTGAAGCCGTCCGAGAAGGACCCGTCCGCCTCCATCCTGCTGGCCGAGCTGCTCGCCGAGGCGGGCCTGCCCGACGGCGTGTTCAACGTCGTGCAGGGCGACAAGGAGGCGGTCGACGCACTGCTCACCAACCCGACCGTCCAGGCCGTGAGCTTCGTCGGCTCCACGCCGATCGCCCGCTACATCTACGAGACCGGCACTGCGAACGGGAAGCGGGTCCAGGCGCTCGGCGGCGCCAAGAACCACATGATCGTGCTGCCCGACGCCGATCTGGGCATGGCCGCCGACGCGGCGGTGTCCGCGGCGTACGGCTCAGCCGGAGAGCGCTGCATGGCGGTCTCGGTGGTCGTGGCGGTCGGCGACGTGGCCGACCCGCTGGTCTCGGCGATCGCCGAGCGGGCCAAGGCCGTGCGCATCGGCCCGGGGACCGAGCCCGACTCCGAGATGGGTCCGCTGGTCACGCGTGAGCACCGCGACAAGGTGGCCGGCTACCTGCCCGCGGCGGCCGAGGACGGGGCGCGGATCGTGCTCGACGGCCGTGACCAGCGCTTCGATGGCGACGGCTTCTTCCTGGGCGTGTCGATCATCGACGACGTGAAGCCCGAGATGTCGTGCTACCAGGACGAGATCTTCGGCCCGGTGCTCGGCGTGGTGCGCGTGCCCGACTACGACGCCGCGGTGCAACTGCTAAAGGACAACCCGTTCGGCAACGGCACTGCGATCTTCACCCGCGACGGCGGGGCGGCGCGCCGGTTCGTGGACGAGGTGCCGGTGGGGATGGTCGGCGTGAACGTGCCGATCCCCGTGCCGGTGGCGGCGTTCTCGTTCGGCGGCTGGGGCGACTCGCTGTTCGGCGACAGCCACATGTACGGCCCCGAGGGCCTGCACTTCTACACGCGGTCCAAGGTGGTCACGACGCGCTGGCCCGATCCGGCCACGAGCGCGGTCGACCTGGGCTTCCCCCAGAACCGCTGAGGCTCGAGCGACCGGTCACCGGGGAGCGGTCCCCGGTGACCGCGCCGGTCGCCTGACGTAGCGTCGACGGCACGCTTCCCCTCCTCGCCGGCCCGGCCGGCGGGTGCGGGGGGGTGCAGGGGG
>JAEZAI010000241.1 GCA_023427825.1 Actinomycetes bacterium | reverse complement strand
GCTGGTCCATGAAGGCCAACACGACACCAGGTGACGGTGAAGGGTTCTTCACGATCACCACCCCCACCGGCACCATCCTGCACACCCAACACCAACGACCACCCGCACCCGTCTGAGCACGGGACCAACACCGGATGAACCCACCAAACGCTGTCCCGGACGGCCCGAACAACGGGAGCCGTCGAACCCGCCGACCGCCGACACGCCCACGCGTGCCGGCACACACCCGCGTCCGGGGCAGGGCGACGGGTTCAGGCGGGCGTGCCGGCGAGCACCTCATCGATCTGGGCGACCACCATGCGCATGCCCTCCTCGACGCCCATGGCGAGCACCTGCTCCATGCCCTCCAGCGAGTCGAAGCGGGTCTGGACCGCCATCTCGGTGCCGCCGCCGTCGGCGTCGGCGAACGTGACGACCATGACGGTCATGGCGTTCCCGTCGTTCGGGCGGCCGTTCTCGTCGACGTCCGCGTCGCGCAGCTCCAGGCGGTGGGGCGGGTCGGCGAGGAGCACCTCCCACGTGCTGTCGTGACGCTCACCTCCGTCGCCGACCATGGAGAAGTCGATCCGCCCACCGGTGCGCAGGTCGTGATCGGCGACGGTGACCGGGTACCCCGGGGGACCCCACCACCGCTCGAACTGCCGGGGGTCGTCCCACAGCTGCCACGCCCGTTCGACGGTGGCATCCAGATGGGCCGTGACCGTCATGGTCAGGGCCTCGGAATCCTTCTCGACGCTGGTCACGCTCATCGCTTGCCTCCGGTGTCTCTCTCGTCGGTCGCCAACAGGTCGTCGATCCGGTCCACCCGACCCCGCCAGAGCTCCTCGATCCCGTCGAGGAGCTCACGCGCCCGCTGGACCGTCGCGACGTCGGTGCGGACGAGTCGCTCCCGACCCTTGCGCTCCTTGGTCACGAGCCCGGCGCCCTCGAGCACGGCCACGTGCTTCTGCACCGCAGCGAAGCTCA
Organism: Actinomycetes bacterium; assembly: GCA_023427825.1. Taxonomy (GTDB): domain Bacteria; phylum Actinomycetota; class Acidimicrobiia; order Acidimicrobiales; family Microtrichaceae; genus Dermatobacter. Next base: position 4,166 of record JAEZAI010000241.1, on the reverse strand, counting down.
TCGGGTAGCGCTCCGCCAGGGCCGACACGCTGTACGCGTCCTTCGTGGCGAGCGCCAGGATGTCGCGCCGGGTGCTGTCGGCCAGGGCGTGGAAGATCCGATCCACGTCGGCGTCGGAGAGCTGATCTACAACCACCTGGTTGTAGGTTCGCACGAGGGCCCGGGGAACGCAAGACCCTGCTTCGCTCAGCGCACCTCGCGCACGACGCGGGCCGGGTTGCCCACGGCCACCACGCCCTCGGGCAGGTCGCGTGCCACGACCGCGCCGGCCCCCACGACGGTGTCGTTCCCGATCGTCACGCCCGGCAGCACGATGACCCCGCCGCCGAGCCAGACGTTGTCGCCGATCACGATCGGCTCCGCCGCCTCCCATCCGGCACGTCGCAGGTCGGGGTCGATCGGGTGCGTCGGCGTGAGGAGCTGGACGTTCGGGCCGATCTGCACGGCGTCGCCGATGGTGATCGGCGCCACGTCGAGTGCGACGAGCCCGAAGTTGGCGAAGCACCGCGCGCCGACGTGGAGGTAGGAGCCGTAGTCGCAGCGGAACGGCGGCCGGATGACCGTGCCCTCCCCGATCGAGCCGAGCAGCTGCCCGAGCAGCGTCCGACGCAGGTCGCGCTCCTCGGCGCCGGTCGCGTTGTAGCGGTCCTGCAGCCGTGCGGACTCGAGAGCCGCAGCCTCGATCTGCGGGTCGTCGGCCACGTAGAGGTCGCCGGCGAGCATCCGCTCGAACATCGTGCGGCCGTCGTCGGTCGGTGGAGTGCTCACCAGGACTCCCTACCCCACCGAGTCAGGCAGGCCGGTGAGCGAGTCAGGAACGCGGGGTGAGCGAGTCAGGCCGGCCGGGTGAGGTAGTCCTCGAGCCGGCCGATCCGGAACCCCTCGGCGCGGGCTCGGGCGACGATGTCGCCGAGGTCCGCGTTCAGCGTGTCCCGGTAGTGCATGAGGATGATGTCGCCGGGCTGCAGGAACACGTCCTGCATCGTCAGCTTCCCGTTGTTGGTCGAGCCGCTCCAGTGCACGACCGCCGCGTAGCCGCACTCGTTCGCGATGCGCCGCACCGAGTCGTTCGAGTTGCCGTACGGCGGGCGGAACAGCGTGGGCCGGCGGCTGAAGAGGTGTGCGAACGCATCCGCCGGCTCGCAGATCTCACGGCGGAGCGTGCCCTCGCCGGCGCCGCGCAGGTTGGGGTGGTTGATCGTGTGCGTCTCGATCAGACCGCCGCGTTCCTGCGTGCCCTTCCAGTACAGCGGGTCGGCTGCCGCCATCGGCAGGGTCAGGAACGAGCTGAAGGGCACGCCCAGCTGCTGGAAGTGGTCCAGGTACGACGGGTCGCGCACCTGGCCGTCGTCGATCGTGATGAAGATCACGCGGTCCGTCGTCGGGACCCGGTGGACGAACGGCGCCAGGCCGTCGGACCGGTCGAACGTGGGCACGTCGACGGGCGGCGGCGCCAGCAGGTCGTTGGGCGGCAGGGTCGTCGTCGGCAGGGTCGTCGTCGGCAGGGTCGGCGCCGTCGTCGCGATCGTCGACGACGAGGCGGTCGAGGCGCTGGCCGCCTCGTCCGCGCCCGAGTCGGATGAGCACGCGACCGCCGAGCACGCGAGAGCGACGAGCAGGACGAGCAGCGCCGGAAGGGGGCGACGAGCGGTCGGGGGCGACGGGGTGCGCACGAGCGCCAGACGCTACCGGCGCGGCCGGGAGACAGCGGCACCGCGTACGCTGCGGAGCCGACCACTCCGGAGCGATCCGGCGGCCGTCAGAGGGGGATCGAGATGGGGTTCCTGCAACCCAACCTGCCCGTCGTCGACCACGACGTCTGGGACCACCAGAGCCGCCAGGAGCGCATCCGGCCACTGGCGCGCCACTTCGCCGAGTACGGCTTCGGCTCCCCCGACGTCGTCATCCTCATGTACCTCGTGAAGATGCTCGTGTTCGTCGCGATCGGCTGGGCGTTCATCCTGACGACGCCCGGCATCGACGGCTGGTTCGACCCCGGGTCGTGGTGGCGGGCGCCCGAGGCGTTCTACAAGTTCGCCCTCTGGACGATGCTGTTCGAGGTCCTCGGCCTGGGCTGCGGGTTCGGGCCGTTGAACCTGCGCTTCATCCCGCCGATGGGGTCCCCTCTCTACTGGCTCCGGCCGGGCACGATCCGCCTGCCGCCGTTCCGCGGGCGCATCCCGCTCACCGGTGGCGACACCCGCACGATCGTCGATGTCGTCCTCTACGCCGGGCTGCTCGTCTCGATCGTGGTGGCGCTGGTGGGCGCGCTCCCCCGCTGGGAGGTGGCGACGGTCCTCGGCTTCCTGCTGCTCATCGGGCTGCGGGACCAGGTGATCTTCCTGGCCGCTCGCGGCGAGGTCTACGGCACCCTGGCGCTGACCTACCTGTTCGCCTCGACCGACCAGCTCACCGCCGCCAAGTTCGTGATGGTCGCCATCTGGTGGGGCGCCGCGACGTCCAAGATCAACCACCACTTCCCGTTCGTCATGGCGGCCATGCAGAGCAACAGCCCGGTGTGGCGCTTCGGCAACCTCAAGCGCCGCTTCCACCGGGACTTCCCCGACGACCTCCGCCCGAGCGCGTTCGCGGCCACCATGGCCCACGGCGCCACGGTCGTGGAGTTCGTAATCCCTGCGGTGCTCCTCTTCAGCGGTGGCGGATGGATCACGACCGCGGCCGGCGTCGTCATGATCCTGTTCCACCTGGGGATCATCTCGAGCTTCCCCATGGGCGTCCCGCTCGAGTGGAACGTCTTCATGATCTGGGGCGTGGTCTTCCTGTTCCTCGCCCACCCCGGTCTGGACCTGGGATCGCTCACCCAGCCCTGGTTGCTGCTCGCGCTCATGGCGGTCGTCGTGGGCATCGTCGTCTACGGGAACCTGGTGCCGGCCAAGGTCTCGTTCCTGCCGTCCATGCGGTACTACGCGGGCAACTGGGCCGCCACGTTCTGGTGCTTCAAGGGCGACTCGCTCGACCGGCTCGATGCCAACGTGGAGAAGGTGTCGATGCTGCCCCACCAGCAGCTCGAGAAGGTCTACGGCAGCGCGCAGGAGGCGTCCGTGCCGCTGTTCATGGGCTATGCGTTCCGGGGGTTCCACACCCACGGCCGTGCGCTGTGGACGCTGGTTCCCCGCGCCTGCGGGCCGGACCACGAGGACTTCCTGGTCCTCGACGGCGAGCTCGTCGCCGGCACCGTCCTGGGCTGGAACTTCGGCGACGGCCACCTGCACGACGAGCAGCTGATCGCGGCGCTGCAGCGCCGGTGCGACTTCCAGCCGGGCGACGTGCGGATCGTGTTCCTGGAGTCGCAGCCGTTCCACCGCGGCACGCAGGAGTACCGCCTGCTCGACGCCGCGACCGGCTTGATCGAGACCGGCCACGTGGAGGTCGCGGACATGATCGTGCGTCAGCCCACCGACGCGGACGTGCCGCTGCATCCCGACGCCCGGCCGAACGCGCCCGCGTGAGCCGGGCCGACGAACCGGACGGAGGAGTCCCGACATGCGCCATGTGGTGATCGACGGAGTGCGGAGCGTGGACGTGGTGTCGGTGCCCGACCCCGTGCCGCCCGGACCCGACGGCGTGGTGGTCGAGGTGGACGCCACCGCGATCTGCGGCTCGGACCTGCACTTCTACGACGGCGACATCCCGTTCGGCGACGCGGTCGCGCCGGGCCACGAGTTCCTCGGCACGGTCGTCGAGGTGGGCCCCGAGGTGTCGCGGTTCCGGGTGGGAGACCGGGTGCTCACCGCGTCAGTCGCCGGGTGCGGGCACTGCGACGGCTGTGCGCAGGGCGACCCGGTGCTCTGCGTCGACGGACCGCTGGTGTTCGGCTCCGGCATGCTGCCCGGCGGTCAGGCCACCCACGTCGCTGTACCGGCTGCGGACTTCCAGCTGCTGTCGATCCCCGAGGGCGTGGATGACGAGGCGGCCCTGCTCCTCACCGACAACCTCGGCACCGGTTGGGCCGGCGCGCAACGCGCCGACATCCCCGCGGGCGGCACGGTGGCCGTGATCGGCCTGGGCGCGGTCGGCCTGTGCGCCGTCCGATCGGCCCTGGCGCTCGGCGCCGGACAGGTCCTGGCCGTGGACCCGGTCCAGGGTCGCCGCGACCGGGCCGCGGCATCGGGCGCCACCCCGGTGGAGGGGCCCACGGTCGAGAC
>JAEZAI010000238.1 GCA_023427825.1 Actinomycetes bacterium | reverse complement strand
CCGACCCGGTCGAGTGGTTCTGGGCCGTGAACTCCTACAGCATCGTCGCCCTCGAGAGCGGCGACGCGACGCTGTTCCAGCAGCTCGTCCCGCAGGTGATGCCCGCCGCGGCGGCCACCGGGCAGCGACTGCTGGAGTGGATCGGCGGGTTCGTGGTCATCAACTCGCACCTGATCGAGGGCCGGGTGGACGAGGCCGAGCGGTTGATGGAGCGCACCCACGAGGTCGGGCAGGAGGCCGGCATGCCCGACGTGAGCGAGGTCTACGCGTCGCACCTCTTCGAGATCCGCCGGGCGCAGGGCCGCGTCGACGAGCTGGTCGACCTGCTGGTCGCGGTCGTCGCGGCCGCGCCCGACATCGAGGCCTTCCGGCCGGCGCTCGGCATCTGCTACCGCGACCTCGGTCGGCGCGACGGGCTCGCCCTGTTCCGGGAGGACGTCGAGGACGGGTTCGCCCGCTACCGCCACAACGGGCTGTGGCTGGCGTCGATGACGATGAACGCGGAGCTCGCCGCGTTCTTCGACGACTCGGAGGCAGCGCTCCTGCTGCACGAGCTGCTCCTGCCGTGGCGCGACCAGGTGGTGTGGACGGGCACGACGGCGGGCCGGTCGGTGGCGAGCGCGCTGGGACAGGTGGCGGTCACGCTCGGCCGCTTCGACGAGGCCGAGGACCTGCTGACGCAGGCGGTCGACCTGCACCGTGCGCTGCGGTCCCCGGCGTGGACCGCCGAGTCGTTGCTGTCCAAGGCCGTCCTCTACTCCACCCGGGGCGGTGCGGGCGACGAGGTGCGGGCGCGTGAGGCGGTGACCGAGGCGACCACGCTCGCCGCGTCCGTCGGCGCCCGCGCGCTGCAGCACCGCGCCGAGCTCTTCGCCGGGACCGTCTGACCGTCGCGCCCTGCTCCACCGGCGGGGCGGCGGATTCTCATGACCGGGAGCACGCCAGAGCGCGATTCCCGGTGATCAGAATCGTCAGACGCGGCCGTCGGCGAGGGCGGTGAGCGCGGCGATCCCCGGCTGGAAGAAGTAGCCCCCGCCGCGCAGCACCACCATCGGCCGATCGAGCGGCAGCAGGTACGGCGGCGCGCCCGGCACCTTGAAGCGGCCGCCGTTGCGGGGCCGGTGGTGGCCGAGCAGCGGGTCGGCGTCGCGGCCCAGGTCGAGCGCGTCGCCGTCGTCGGACCACCGCAGCTGCAGGAACTCGAACTGGCGCTCGATGTCCGCCACGAACGCCACGAACATCAGCCCGCGCTCCACGCCGTCGTCGACGGGTGGCCCGCCGTCGTCCGCCAACCGTGGTCCGTAGGGGACGCCGCGCCGGATCATGCGGTGACGGACGGTCATGGCGCCGCCGACACCGAGCCCGTCGCGCGGGTTCATGCGTCGCACGTGTGCACCGACGGGGCACTTGAGGCCCTCGGGGTCGTCGGCGAACCGGAAGTCGTTGACACGTGCGGGGTCGTCGGCGATCGACGGGTCGGGCTCGTCGGGCGACGTGGCGAGCGGCGTCCCGTCCTGCCAACGGCCGACGAGCTTGGCCGCGAGCGCGTCCGGCCCGTCGGGATAGTCGGCGCCGGTCTCCCGGACGAGCCGGCGGAAGGCGGCGACGTCCTGGTGCAGCTTGCGGACGACCACGAAGGAGCCGTTGCGCGTCCATCCCCGGGCGTGGGTGGGGGAGGCGTCGCCCTCGCTGTCGACGTGGCCCAGCACGAACTCGCCCACCGGCAGCGACCGCCATCCGACGCGCAGCGGGGTGCCGGTCGGCGGGGTGCGCGGCGTGTCGATGCCGGCCAGGCGCGGTTGTGAGATGCCGTCGACGAACCCGAAGTGCTCCCGCCGGTCCTCGAACCGCTCGGCCCGCTGGCGGTGCGCGAGGCGCAGTCCCGCGTCGGCCTCGATGCGCTGGGCGAGCGCGCCGGACCGGTCGTCCAGGCGGTCGGTCCGCCACGCGGTCAGCGTGATCAGGATGTGCGCGGTGTCGTCGCGGAACCCGTTCCACCGTGCAGGGCCCGAGTCGTCCTCGTCGCCCAGTCGTGCGGCGCGCCGGGCCATGCCCTCGCGGAACGCGACGGGCAGCTCGTCGAACAGCCCCGGTGGCATGCCCAGGACGAGCAGTCCGGCGGCGCTCATCGCGATGTTCGTGGTGACCGTCGGCGGGACCACCCACTCCGTGGCGTCGGTGACCTCCGCGAGCAGCTCCCGCAGCAGACGACGTCCGGCGACGGGGTCCTCGACGGTGACGAGCACGTGCTCGACGTGGTCGTTGTCGTACGCCCGCAGCACATTGCCCTGGATGTCGGCCAGGTCCGGACGCGTGGGTCGCCGGGGTTCCAGGCGGGCGCGGGCGCTGCGGAGGAGCGAGTCGATCTGCCCCGAGAGCGCGCTCACGGCCGACGTCCTGGACGAGCGCCGTTCGTCGTCGGGCCTCCGTTCTGGGGCCGCCCGAACTCGCTCAGGAACGCGGCGCGTCGCCGGGCCGGCGTGTCGTTGCGGTGGCCCATCGCGAATCCTGCCAGCGCCCGGTGCCGCTGCAGGGCGCTGCGGATCTCGGTCACCGTTCGGCCCTCGTCGTTCACGAAGTGCAGCGAGGCCGGCGCGCGGTACCGAAGCAGGTAGGCGCAGGCCCGACGGACGAAGTCGTCGCCGGCGGGATCGGCCGGCGCGCCGGCGCAGTGGCGGAGGATCGACGCGAACGTGTCCGGGTCCTGCTCGAGGACCTCGCGGAGCCAGTCCTCGGCGGTGCCGTCCACGTCCGCCGACACCACGAGGACGGGGGTGCGGAGCGGACGCCGACGGCGGCGCCGACCGGTGACCGAGTCGATCACCTGCATCCGCCCGTAGTGGGTGGTGGCCACGTTCAGGGGGCTGTGCTCGCCGACCGGGAGGCGCTCGAGCAGCCGCTGCAGCTCGTCAGGTTCCACGCCGGCGCGCAGGGGACAGATCGTCGTGAACGACGTGAGGAGCGGACGACCGTCGGGGCCCGCAACGGACGGCGACGGCCCGCGCAGGACGACCGGGTCGGCGATGACCCTCGGCGGCGCGTCGGTGGTGGACGGCACCCGATCCGGCGGGGTCACAGCCATCGTCCGACCTCGGTGAGCAGCCGGCGGTACTCGGCGTCGAACTGCTCGACGTCCAGCTCGTGGGCTCGGTCGATGAACGGCCGCAGCGCCTCGTCCACCCGGACCGCCGCCGCCACCTCGGCCGTGGTCGCGTCGTGGTAGCCGGCGTAGTAGTGGTGCACGGCGTGGGCGTGGGCGTTGCTCCAGGCCTGGTAGTCGTCACTGGGATACAGGCCCGGATAGCCCACCCCGCCGGCCCACACCACACGCATGCGCCACGGCACCGCCTGCACGAACACGTCGACGTACTCCTCCATCGACGAGTCGAAGTTGCTCTCGAAGTAGAGCGC
>JAEZAI010000229.1 GCA_023427825.1 Actinomycetes bacterium | reverse complement strand
ATCGGGACGGAACGGGATCGCAGGACTGCGCGGGTTCCTCGAAGCACGGCCGGGCGACTACGTGCCGCCGGCCTCCAACATCGAGAGCCGCACCCTGCAGATCCTCCGGGGTGCCTTCATCGAGGTGCGGCCCCAGGTCGATGTCGGTTCGGACGAGATCTGGACCGGTCGGGTGGACTTCGTGGTCGTGGGTTGGCCGGTCGTCATCGAGGTCCAGAGCCAGGCCCACCACACCGCGCTCACCGACGTCGAGTCGGACGGCCTGCGGCGGGCAGCACTCGAGGCGGCGGGATGGATCTGGGTCGAGGTGTGGGACACCGAGGTGTGGTCCACGCCCGAGGTCGTCGTCGCCAGGGTCCGTGCGGCGATCGATGAGGCCCGCGCTCGCCGCGCGCGCTCTCGCTGAGCGCTCTGTTCCCACGACGGCACCCGAACCGGTGCCAGAACGGGAACAGAACTCAGATGGTCGGGGCCGCGTAGGGTCCGGGCATGGGCACCGTCGGGTACTGCTGGCCCCAGAGCGTCGTCGCCGGCGAGGACGTCGACGTCCACCTCTCGGGCGACGGGAGCTCGCCGGTCACCGTCGAGGTGGTGCGCGACGGGCTGGTCCCCACCGTCGTGTGGACCTCGGAGCAGACGGTCGTGGCGCCCGAGCAGCCGATGCCGCCCGACGCTCCCGAGGAGGGATGCATCTGGGCGCCGACCGCCGTGGTCCAGGTCGGCGACTGGCAGAGCGGGCTCCACCTCGTCCGCACCTCCGGACCGGACGGCACCGATCCCGTGACCGCGTGGTTCGTCGTCCGACCGACGACCGCCACGCCCGGAGCGCCGCTGCTCAAGCTCGCGACCAACACCTGGAACGCGTACAACGACGTCGGCGGGCGCAACCTCTACACCGGCGGCGTCACCATGTCGCCGCAGCGCCCGCTGGCCAACGGGTTCCTGGCCAAGGAGCACGCGCTCGGCGAACGCGTCGTCGACCCGGTCGAGCAGTTCCTGACCTACTCGGTGGAACACGGGTTGTCGCTCTGGCACGGCATGGCGGGCTGGGCCGGACAGGAGCTGCGGTTCGTGCGCTGGGCCGAGCGCAACGGCATCGCCCTCGACGTCTGCATCGATGCCGACCTGGACTCCGAGCTGCACCCCGACACCGCCCGGACGCTCCTCGACGGACGGCGGCTGCTGCTGTCCGTCGGCCACGACGAGTACTGGACGTGGGGCATGCGCGACACCGTCGAGCGCTTCGTCGCGGGCGCCGGCAACGTCGCCTTCCTCTCGGGCAACACGTCGTACTGGCAGGTCCGCCTGGAGGACGACGACCGGCGGATGGTGGCGTGGAAGCACCGCTACCGCGAGGACCCTGTCATGGGCACCGATCGACAGGAGCGGGTCACGTCCATGTGGTCCGACCCTCTCACCGGCCGCCCCGAGTCGGCCATGACCGGCGTGACCTTCACCCGCGGCGGCTACCACCGGACGCACCTCAGCGCCCCGCGCGGCGCCGGCGGCTACGAGGTGCACCGCCACGGCCACTGGCTGTTCCACGACACCGAGCTGCGCCGCGGCGACCTGTTCGGCACCGAGGCCCGCGTGGTCGGCTACGAGTGCGACGGCACCGAGCTGACGATGACGGACGGCCTCCCCACGCCTGCCACTCCCGGCACCCCGGGCACCCCGGGCGGACTCCAGGTGCTGGCCACTGCGCCGGCCACCGGGTTCGACGAGCTGACCACCCCGCTGCCCGTCGAGGAGGGTGCCGAGTACGAGCTCGCCTTCCACGCGGCGCGCCTGCTGGGCGACGACTCCGCGGCGGCGCAGGATCGCCTGCGTCACGGCCACGCCGTGATGGCGACCTGGACGCACCCCGATGGCGACGACGGCGGCCCGGGCGCGCCGTCCGACGCCACGGCCACCGGCACGGTCGTGACCGTCGGCTGCACGGAATGGGCCTACGGACTGGAGCAGGATCCGGCGGCCGACGACGGCGACCCCGATCCGACCGTCGACCGCATCACCCGCAACCTGCTCGACCGCCTGGGCTGACGGTCTCGACGGCAGGTTTCGAGCCGGGACGCGAGACCCGGGCTCGTCAGAGGACGTCGAGCAGCAGGGACTGGTTGCCGCGGCCGATGCGACCGCGCTCGTCCCACATGGCCGAGTCGCTCGCGCCGATCCCGTTCGTGGACGTCCGCATGACCGCCTCCATGCCGATCCACTCACCGACCGGTTCGCGCCACAGGTGCACCGTGAGGTCGGGGTTGATGAAGAGGCCCTCGCCGAAGCCGACGCTCGAGGCGATGCCGTTGCCGAAGTCGGACGCCGCCATCGCCCGCTGCCACGGCGACGGCCGCTCGCCGGGCACCACCGGCACCGCGAGGCGGATCCAGTCGAACACGGGCCCCGGCACGCCGAACGTGCCGCGCACGAACCGGTGCTCGGTCCCGCCGTTGTGGAAGCCGACGTAGTCGGCGGACTCGAAGCTCACGTCGTCCGCAGCCGGCGGCACGGGTGGCGGCACGTCGTCGATGCCGTGCGCAGCCGCCCCGCCGGGGCCGGCGTCATGGAAGGCGACCTCGGACTCCCGGATGCGCAGCGCTCGGGCCATGGCCACCACCACGTCGTCGTCGACCGAGGTCACGGTCGCCTCGACCAGGCTGACCTTGCGGCCCGGACGGACCACCTCGGCCG
>JAEZAI010000594.1 GCA_023427825.1 Actinomycetes bacterium | reverse complement strand
GCGTAGGCGCGGCGCCGGCGGGCGCGTCCCACGGCGAGCGCCGCGGCGACGGACCTGGCGTCCCGGGTGGTGGCGGCTGGTCGCTCACGTCGTCACGGTACGGCGTCGGCCGGACCGTGGGAACGCTCTCGGGTTCCTCTGCTCAGAGCACCGCGACCGGCGCGACCGGCGCGGAGGTGGCGCCGACCAGCGGTTCCGGCGAGGCGAGCAGCAGCACATCGCCCCGCTCCTCCTCGGCGCACGCGGTCGCCAGCTCCTCGAGGTCCCAGTTCTGACCCTGGATCAGGCCCATGTCGCGGATCTGCAGCAGGTGGACCGCCAGGCAGTCGCTCCAGTCCGGCTGGGTGGGCGGGAAGGCCTCGTATGCGTACGTGTCGACGAACGCACCGGCCAGGTCGTGGTCGCGGATCCACGGCACCGCGTCCACGGACAGACCGGGCTGGCTGAAGTCGGTGCCGACGGAGTACCGGTGCCGATCGCCGGCGTGGTAATAGCGCATCTGGCCCGTGCGCACGAGGATCACGTCGCCGGGCTCGGGGGACACACGGGCCTGCTCGGCGGCGCCGGCCAGGTCGTCGGCGGTGATCGCGTACCCGGGCGAGATCTCGTCGAGTGCGTCCACGCCCTTGAGCCGGGCGACGTCCAGGACCAGGCCGCGCGTGACGATCTGCGGCAGGCGCTCGGCACCGAGCTTGGTGGCCCCGTACTGGGCGGTCACCGCGGACGTGGGCACGCCGTTGTAGAGGAAGCCGTCGTAGGAGACGTGGCTCAGCGCGTCCACGTGGGTGCCGGCGCAGGTGGACATGGTGACCAGGTCGTCGGTCCCCTCCCAGATGCCCGGCGCGAACTTGTCGCGCTCGTTCAGCGACGTCAGCGACAGGATCGGGTTGTACCGGCGCGCCGGCTGGCCGACCTGGATGCCGTCCTGCTTGAGGTCGGCGGCGAGCGAGATCCGCCGGCCTCGGCGCACGGCGGCGACGCCACGGCGCGTGGACTCCTCGGTCAGGAGGTTGCCGCATCCCAGCTCGTCGTCGTCGCCCCATCGACCCCAGTTCGAGACCTTCCGGGACAGCTCGTCGATCTCTGCGGGCAGTGGCACCGTTCCCCCTCTGATGGTCTGCGACGACGGATGGCCGGACGCGGCCGGTCAGGCCGGGACGGTCAGGACGCCGCGCGCCAGCTTGCCGTCGTGGAGCTCGTCGAGCGCCTTCTGGAAGTCCTCGAGCGGATACGTCTGCGACACCAGCTCGTCGAGCTTGAGGCGACCGGCCTGGTACAGCTTCACCATCAGCGGGATGTCGTACTGCGGGCGGGCCGAGCCGTACCGGCAGCCCATGATCGTCTTGTCGTTGTACATGGTCGACACGACGAAGCTGGCCTCGGAGCCCATCTTCGGCACGCCGAGCATCACGACCGTGCCGCCCCAGTCCAGGAGGTCGGTGGAGGTCTGGATGAGCTGCGTGGAGCCCACGCACTCGAACACGAAGTCCACGCCGTTCGGGCAGATCTCCTTGACCGCCTCGACCAGGTCGACGTCGGGGCCGGCCTGGATGAAGTGGGTCGCGCCGAAGAGCTTCGCGTACTCCTCCTTGGCCGGGTTGGTGTCGACGGCGATGATCGGCAGCGCGTCGGACAGGGCCGCGCCCTGGATGACGTTGAGGCCGATGCCGCCGACGCCGATCACGACGACCGACTGGCCATGGGCGACCTTGGCCCGGTTGAACACCGCACCCACACCGGTGAGAACGCCGCAACCGATGAGCGACGCCGAGGCCAGGGGCACGTCGTCGGGGATCTTCACGGCCTGGGTGGCCTTGACGACCGTCTCCTCGCAGAAGACCCCGAGGTTCGCGAACTGGAAGACCTTGTCGGCGCCCTCGCCGGTCCCGCGCGTGAAGGGCCGGGACAGCTTGCCCTGGCCGACTCGGCAGAACGTGGGCTTGCCGCTGTCGCACGCCGCGCACTGACCGCAGTTGCCCAGGGTGGACAGCACCACGTGGTCGCCCACCGCCACGTTGGTGACGTCGGGGGCGATCGCGACGATCTCGCCCGCGCCCTCGTGGCCGAGCACCACCGGCGGCGGGAACATGATCGTGCCGTTCAGGACCGAGACGTCGCTGTGGCAGAGCCCGGCGGACTCGATGCGGACCCGGACCTCGCCGGGTCGGAGATCCCGTACCTGGATGTCGGACTCGACGGACGCGGCCTTGCCGTCCCACACGATCGCTCTCATGCGCCGGACCCTACCCCGCGGGTAGAACGCGTTTCAGTTCGAGGGGCCCGCCTGTGCTGTACTCCCGTGCGTGGTCGCGCCCCCCTCGCCCGCACCGCCCGTCGCGCTCACCTTCGACGTCATCGATCGTGGCGGGGCACCCCAACGCCTGCTCGTGCTGGTGCACGGCTACGCGCTGCCGCCGTCGGACCTGGCCGACCGCATCCACCTGATCGACCCGCACGAGGACTTCCTGGCGGTGACCCCGCACGCGCCGTACCGGCACCGGAACCAGGCGATCTGGCACAAGCCGGGCGGCGCGACGCACAGCGAGGAGCAGTACATGGGCTCCCTCGCCGCGCTGGACGACCTGCTCGGGACGCTCGAGGAGCACACCGGCCTCGCCGCGTCGGACGCCGTGGTCGGCGGCTTCAGCCAGGGCGGCGGGCTCGCCCTGTCGCTGCTGTTCCACGCGGAGGTCGTGCATCGCCCGGCCGCCGCGTTCGGCGTGTGCAGCTTCCCCGCGCCGGTCCGCGGGTTCCGCGTCGACCGCACCGCCGCAGCGGGACGGCCTGCGTTCCTGCTGGGCGCCCGTCGCGACCGGTTCGCCCCGATCGAGGTGTTCCGCGGCGGGGCGGCCCTGATCGCGTCGACCGGGGTCGACCTCACCTACGTGGAGCGCGACGGCGAGCACGAGATGACCGACGCCGCGGCGGGCGACGTCGCGGCGTGGCTGACCGCAGTGCGGGCCGGCGAGGCGGCGCCGGACCCGGCCCGACAGCTCTACGAGGGCGCGCCGGTGCCCGACAGCTACGACGGGCTCTGGACACCGGGCTCCTGATCCGGAGCCGGCGGGGACGGGTCGTCGGGGAGCTCGACCAGGCCGTCGAGCGCGGCCACCAGCTGCGACAGCCGCTGCTCCAACGCCGCGACCCGGCCTTCGAGCTCGTCGACACGGCCGGGTGACGCAGGCGCCCTGCCGGCTCCGGCGCTCGACGTGACGGTCGCCGCGGCCTGGGCCCGGCCGTCGACGTCGTGCTGGAGCAGCTGGATCCAGCGCGCCTCGCGCTGGCCGGGCGACCGCTCCAGCAGGCGCACCAGCGGACGGTCCGGACGGGCGGCGAGCGCCATCAGGACGGACTCGACCTCCTCGCCGTCTGCGAAGGCGTGGAGCCGTTCGGTCCGGCTCCGCAGCTCGGGGACCGTCTGCGCGCCCCGCAGCAGGAGCACCGCGATGACCGCCTTCTCGGCGTCGTCCAGGCCGAGCTGCTCGTCCAGGATCTGGCGGTACTTGGTCGCCCGCTCCCCGCTCGCCGGGTGCACGATGCGCAGCAGGCCCTTCGCCTTGAGCGCCTGGCACGTCGTCTCGACCAGGTTGGCGTCGTAGTCGACCACCGGGTCGCGGCTCGAGGTCTGGTTGCACGCCGTCGTCAACGCCTTCAGCGTCAGCGGATAGGCGTCGGGCGTGGTCGCCTGCTTCTCCAGCAGGCAGCCGAGCACGCGGGTCTGGGGATCGGAGAGCTCGAGCTCGTCGGGCAGGTCGACCATGGCCGGACGCTATCGCTGCGCCGACCGTCGCCGGATCCCGACGCTCAGCCGGCGAAGACCATCGGTGCCGGCGAGGGGAGGCTGGTGACGACGAGCAGGACATGCGTCGCCCGGGTCGGGGTCCCGTCCCCACCGGTGCCGTCGAGCACGAGGGTGTGGGTGCCAGCCTCCAGCCCGGCGGGGACCCGGAACACGGCATCGATCGAGCCGGCCGCGGACGCGACGACCGTGCCGAGCTCGATGGGGTCGGAGTGCACGGCCACGGTGACCACGGAGAACGGCTGCCAGCCGGAGCTCCTCACCGTCAGCTGTCCGCCGACGAGCACCGGCCCGCCCGAGCCGCCCGGCTGCCAGGCCTGGACCACCGGTGTGGGATCCGGAGCGTCCGATGGGAAGGGCACCGACGTCGCCGGAGCCGTGGCGGTCGGTTCGGTCGTCGTGGTGGTCGGTTCCGTCGTGGTGGTGTTCGGTGGAACGGTCGTGGTCGGCGGCTCGGTCGTCGTGGCCGGCGGCTCGGTCGTCGTGGTCGGCGGCTCGGTCGTCGTGGTCGGCGGCTCGGTCGT
>JAEZAI010000545.1 GCA_023427825.1 Actinomycetes bacterium | reverse complement strand
GTCCTGGACCTGGTGCGCGCCACCAAGGCCTCCGGCGTCATCGTCGCCACCACGGGGATCGACCAGGAGTCGGCCAACCGGCTGATCCGGGACCTCACCCGGGAGGGGCTCTACGTCGAGCTGACCTCCGCCATGCGCGACATCTCCTCCAGCCGCATCTCGGTCCGTCCGCTCGGCCGCTACCCGGTCATGTGCGTCGAGCCCGTGGCCCAGTTCAGCTGGCGACGGGTCGCCAAGCGCGGGTTCGACCTGGTGGCGGCATCGGTGGGGCTCGTGCTGGTCAGCCCGATCCTGCTCGTGTCCGCCGTCGCCATCCGGGTCACGTCCGGCAAGGGCGTGCTGTTCCGCCAGCAGCGCGTCGGCAAGGACGGCGACACGTTCCAGCTCTACAAGCTGCGGACCATGGTCCAGGACGCCGAGGAGCGCCTGGCCGACCTGCAGGCCCACAACGAGGCCGCAGGTCCCATGTTCAAGATGACCGACGACCCGCGGGTGACCCGGGTCGGCAAGGTCCTGCGCGCCACCTCGATCGACGAGCTCCCGCAGCTGTTCAACGTCGTCAAGGGCGACATGAGCCTCGTGGGACCCCGTCCGGCGCTGCCCAACGAGGCGGACCAGTGGGACGAGGCGCTCTGGGAACGGCTGCGCGTGCAGCCCGGCATCACCGGCATGTGGCAGGTCAGCGGTCGCTACACGGCGTCGCTCGAGACGTACGCCCGCCTCGACCTGTACTACGTCGACAACTGGTCGCTCGTGACCGACCTGGCCATCCTCGCCCGCACGGTGGGCGTCGTGGTCAAGCGCCGCGGCGGCGCCTAGCAGGAACGCACGGGCGCCCCCAGCGACCCGCTCAGTACACCGGGAACTTGGAGCAGAGGGCCCGGACGTCGTCGCGCACCGAGGCGATCTCGGCCGTGTCGGTCGTGTCGTTCAGCACCCGGGTGATCAGCTCGGCGATCTGCACCATCTCGGGCTCCTTCATGCCCTGCGTGGTGACCGACGGCGTGCCGATCCGCAGGCCCGAGGTGACGAACGGCGACCTCGGGTCGTCGGGGACCGTGTTCTTGTTGAGCGTGATGCCGGCGTCGTCGAGCGCGTTCTGGGCGTCCTTGCCGGTCAGCTCCTCGTCGAACGTGCGCAGGTCGATCAGCATCAGGTGGTTCTCGGTGCCACCGGAGACCAGCCGGAAGCCGCGCTCCCCCAGCGCGTCGGCCAGCGCCGCGGCGTTGGCGACGATCTGGTGCGCGTACTCCCCGAACTCGGGGGTGGCGGCCTCGCCGAACGCCACCGCCTTGCCGGCGATCACGTGCTCGAGCGGCCCGCCCTGGAGGCCGGGGAAGATCGCCTTGTCGATCGCCGCGGCGTGCTCGGAACGCGACACGATGCACCCGCCGCGGGGACCGCGGAGCGTCTTGTGCGTGGTGAAGGTGACGACGTCCGCGTACGGCACCGGGTTGGGGTGCGCGCCGCCGGCGATGAGTCCGGCGATGTGGGCGGCGTCGAACAGGAAGAGCGCGCCCACCTCGTCGCAGATCTCACGGATCGGCGCCGGGTCGATGATCCGCGGGTAGGCGGTGGCGCCCGCGACGATCATCTTGGGTCGGTGCGTGAGGGCCAGGTCCCGCAACTGGTCCAGGTCGAGCCGCTCGTCGCTCGGGGTCAGGCCGTACGAGACGAAGTCGTAGAACCGGCCCGAGATGTTGACCGGTGAGCCGTGGGTGAGGTGCCCGCCGTGGTCCAGGCTCAGGCCCAGGACGGTGTCGCCCGCCTCGAGCAGGGCCAGGTACACGCCCAGGTTGGCGTTGGCACCGGAGTGCGGCTGCACGTTGGCGGCGTCCGCCCCGAACAGCTCGCACACGCGACGCCGTGCCAGGTCCTCGATCTCGTCGACCACCTGGTTGCCGCCGTAGTACCGCTTGGACGGGTAGCCCTCGGAGTACTTGTTCGTCAGCACGGACCCGACCGCGTCCATGACCGCCGGGGACGTGAAGTTCTCCGAGGCGATCAGCTGCAGCCCGGTGTTCTGGCGCTCGACCTCCCGGTCGATCAGCTCGGTGATCTCGGTGTCCGGCTGGGTGGGCCAGGGCATGGGGGTCGTCCTGTTCAGTCAGGTCCGCGGTCGGCGGACGGATGTGATGTGGGTGCCGACGTCAGCCGAGGCCGGCGTCGAGCTCGGAGATCTTCGCGATCCGACCGGCGTGGCGGCCACCCTGGAACTCGGCGTCCAGCCACGCGTCGAGCGCGTCCTTGGCCACCTCCTCGCCGGTGAGGCGCTGTCCGATGCAGATGACGTTGGCGTCGTTGTGCTCTCGGGCCAACCGCGCCGAGGTGTGATCGTGCACGGTGGCGGCGCGCACGCCGGGCACCTTGTTGGCGGCGATGGCGATGCCGATGCCGGAGCCGCAGACGCACAGGCCCAGGTCCGCGTCACCCCCGGCGACCGCCCGGCCCACCGCAGCACCGAAGTCCGGGTAGTCCACCCGGTCGTGGCCGGGGGTGCCGAGGTCGATCACCTCGACGCCCCGGTCCGCCAGGTGCTTGCCCAGCAGGTCCTTGAGGTCCACCCCGGCGTGGTCCGCCCCGATCGCGATGCGCACGGTCACGAGTCAGCCTCCGCCCGGGCCAGCCGCGAGTGCAGCGTGATCAGGACCTGCTCTGACGCCTTCGGCATCTCGTCGAGCAGGGTGCGGAACGCCTTCGTGCGGAACCGCAGGAGCCTCATGTCGGTGTCGGCCACCACCGTGGCGGTGCGGGGCCGGTGGTCGATGAGCGCCATCTCGCCGACCATCGATCCCGGGCCGGACGTGGCGATGTGCTCGCCCCGGACGTACACGCTCGCCTGGCCCTCGACGATCACGAAGCAGTCGGTGCCGGGGTCCCCCTGGTCGACGAGCACGGTGCCGGCGGGGGCCTCCATCTGGTCCGAGAGGTCCAGCACCCGGCGCAGGTCGTCCGCCGAGAAGCCCTCGAAGAACGGCACGGACGAGAGCCAGTCGACGTCGTCGTTGGACTTTCGGGCCATCGGATCCCCCGTTCCGGAGCGGTCGCTGAGCACCTCGGCCGGGGCCGGCGGTGCCCCCTGCACACTACTGTCGGCCCGGAGGGGGTGCCGCAGCGGTTCGGCACCCCGGGAACCAGGGGGACACATGGGGACACGGACCGGGGCGCGGCCATGAGGGCCGTGGTCATGCGGGGCGGCGAGCTGGTCGTCGACGACGTGGCGGTCCCCGCCCTGCAGCCCGGCCAGGTGCTGGCCGAGGTGCTGGCATGCGGCATCTGCGGTTCGGACCTCCACGCGCTGCACCACGCCGACCGGATGGTCGAGATGTCCGAGGCGGCCGTCGAGCCCGGCGGCATCGCGCCCAAGGTCATGGATCCGTCCCACGACGTGGTGATGGGCCACGAGTTCTCGGCCCGGGTGCTCGAGGTGGGCGAGAACGTCGGCAACTGCACGCCCGGCGACGTGGTGGTGTCGCTGCCGATCGTCATGGACGCCGGCGGCGTGCACGCGGTCGGGTACTCGAACGACTACCCCGGCGGCTACGGCCAGCAACTGGTCCTGTCCGACATGCTGACCATGAAGGTGCCGAACGGGCTCGACCCCGAGCTGGCCGCGCTCACCGAGCCCATGGCGGTCGGCCTGCACGCGGTGGAGATGAGCCGGGTCAGCCCGCGCCACGCCGCGGTCGTGCTCGGCTGCGGCCCCGTGGGGCTGGCGGTGATCGCCGCGCTCCGGCTGGCCGGCGTGGAGACGATCGTGGCCGCCGACTTCTCGACCGCCCGACGGGCGCTCGCGACCACCATGGGCGCCACCGAGGTGGTCGACCCGTCGGAGGAGGGCGCGGTCGCGGCGTGGCGGCGGGTCGACGGCGCCAAGCCGCTCGTCGTCTTCGAGGCCGTCGGCGTGGAGGGCATGCTCGACCGGGCCCTGGTCGACGCGCCTCGCGGCTCGCAGATCCTGGTCGTCGGCGTCTGCATGGTGCCCGACACGATCCGGCCGATGATCGCCGTCGGCAAGGAGCTGAACCTGCAGTTCGTGCTCGGCTACGACCCGCTGCAGTTCCAGACCACGCTGCGGCGCATCGCCGAGGGCGAGCTCGACGTCACGCCGATGATCACCGGCCGGGTGGACCTGGACGGCGTCGCCGGCGCGTTCACCGCCCTCGGCGACCCCGAGGCCCACGCCAAGATCCTGGTCGTCCCCGGCTCGAACTGACGCCCAGCCCGACCCGCCGGCGCCCCCACCGGCTTCGTGATGCTGTTCCGGGCGATATCCCCCGGAACAGCATCGCAGAACGGGGGTCTCAGGTGCGGAGCGGGCGGCGGGCGACCAGCGCCCGCTCGCGGCCGGTCAGGTCGGGGGCCAGCTCGGCCTCCGCGAAGCGGCCGAGCGCCAGCTCGACGGCCGTCGCGCCCTGCTCGGGCGACAGCTCGCAGA
>JAEZAI010000223.1 GCA_023427825.1 Actinomycetes bacterium | reverse complement strand
GGTCATCTCGAAGATCATCGCCAACTCCGGGAAGGCGCAGTGACGACTGCCCTCTCCGGGTCGGACTCCGTTCGGAGCGGACGGTCCGCGCGCTGGCGCCGGCCGTCCCTCGACGGGAGGCTCACCCTCAGCTCGGGCATCGGGCTGGGGGTGACCCTCCTGTGGTTCAGCATCCTCGTGCTCATCCCGCTGGCCGCCGTCGTGGGCGTGTCGGCCGCCGGCGGGTGGGACAAGTTCTGGACGACGATCACCAACGAGCAGACCTTCGCCGCCATCCGGCTCACGCTCGGCGCCGCGATCATCGTCACCCTGCTCAACGTGGTCACCGGCACGGCGATCGCCTGGGTGCTCGTGCGCGACAAGTTCTGGGGCAAGTCGTTCTTCGACGTGCTCATCGACATCCCCTTCGCCCTTCCCACGATCGTGGCGGGGCTCGTGCTGCTGTCGCTGTACGGGCCGACAAGCCCGCTCGGGGTCGACGTGGCGAACACCCGCATCGCGGTCGGTCTGGCGTTCCTGTTCGTCACGCTGCCGTTCGTGGTCCGCACCGTGCAGCCCGTGCTGCAGGAGCTCGACCGCGACGTCGAGGAGGCCGCGGCCTCGCTCGGCGCCAGCAGGTTCACGACTTTCCGCCGGATCATCCTGCCGAGCATCACGCCGGCGATCGCGGCCGGCGCGGCCCTGTCCTTCGCACGCGGCGTCAGCGAGTACGGCTCGCTCGTCCTGCTCTCCGGCAACCTGCCGTACAGCACCGAGGTGACCTCGGTTCGCATCCTGTCCAGCCTCGAGAACGACAACCGGGCCGGCGCGGCCGCGGTCGCCACCGTGCTCTTGCTGGTGTCGCTCGTCGTGATCTTGGCGATCGACCTGCTGCAGCGGAGGTTGGTGCGCCGTGGCTGACATCTCGCTCATCGACGTCCCGCACGATCGCGACGGACATGGGCGCGACGACGACCAGCGCGAGCTGGACGCCGTCCCACGCGCCCGGGCCAAGGAGCGCAAGGGGTTCGGGACCTACGCGCTGCGGTTCTTCGTCGTCGTCTACCTGTTCTTCCTGGTCGCGTGGCCGGTGTCGCTGGTCGCGCAGCGCACGTTCGAGGGCGGCCTCGACAACCTCCGCGGCGTGCTCGAGGACCCCGACGTCACCCAGGCGTTGCGCCTCACGCTCGTGGTCGCCGTCATCGCCGTGGTCATCAACACGGTCTTCGGCGTCGGCATGTCGATCCTGCTCGTGCGCTACGAGTTCCCCGGAAAGCGGCTGCTCAGCGCGCTGGTGGACCTGCCGCTCGCCGTGTCGCCGATCGTGGTCGGGCTCGCCCTGGTGCTCGTCTACGGCGGCCGCGACGGCTGGTTCGGGCCAGCGCTCGAGGACGCCGGGTTCCAGGTCATCTACGCCACGCCCGGCATCGTCCTGGCGACGGTCTTCGTGGCGCTGCCGCTGGTGATCCGCGAGGTCGTCCCGGTGCTCGAGGAGATCGGCACCGACGCCGAGCATGCCGCCCAGACGCTCGGCGCCAACGCGTGGCAGACGTTCTGGCGGATCACGTTCCCTGCGATCCGGTGGGCGGTCGTGTACGGCGTCGTACTCAGCCTCGCCCGCTCGCTCGGCGAGTTCGGGGCCGTCAAGGTCGTGTCCGGCAACCTGCTCGGCGAGACCCGCACCGCCACGTTGGTCGTGGAGGAGAAGTACCTGAACTTCGACAAGGGAGGCGCGTACGCCGTCGCCTTCCTGCTGGCGCTCGTGTCCGTCGCCTGCATCGTCGTGGTGGCGATCATCCGGCCCGACACGGCCGACGAGGAGGAGGGCTCGTGAGCATCGAGGTGAACCACATCGGCAAGCGCTTCGGCGACTTCGTCGCGCTCGACGACGTGACCGTGAGCATCCCGAGCGGTCAGCTCACCGCCCTGCTCGGCCCGAGCGGCGGCGGCAAGTCCACGCTGCTGCGGATCATCGCCGGACTCGAGCGGCCCGACACCGGTTCGGTGTTCATCGAGGGGACCGACGCCACGGACCTCAGCCCGCAGCGCCGCGACGTCGGATTCGTCTTCCAGCACTACGCCGCGTTCAAGCACCTGTCGGTGTTCCGGAACGTGGCGTTCGGCCTGGAGATCCGAAAGCGCCCCAAGGACGAGATCCGCCGCCGCGTCACCGAGCTGCTCGAGCTCGTGCACCTGGACCAGTTCGCCGACCGCCTGCCGGCCCAGCTGTCGGGCGGCCAGCGCCAGCGCATGGCGCTCGCCCGCGCCCTCGCGGTGGAGCCCAAGGTGCTGCTGCTCGACGAACCGTTCGGCGCGCTCGACGCCAAGGTGCGCAAGGAGCTGCGCGACTGGCTGCGGAAGCTGCACGACGACGTCCACGTGACGACCGTGTTCGTCACCCACGACCAGGAGGAGGCGCTCGAGGTCGCCGACGAGATCGTGGTGATCAACGAGGGGCGGGTCGAGCAGATCGGCACCCCCGACGAGCTGTACGACCGGCCGGCGAGCACGTTCGTGATGTCGTTCCTGGGCCCGGTCACGCAGATCGGCGGCGACCTGATCCGCCCGCACGACGTGGAGGTCCACGCCTCGGATCCCGGCCCGGGTCCCGACGGCACGAGCGCGCGCTCCGGGACCATCGAGCGGATCGTGCGCGTGGGCTTCGAGGTGCGGCTCGACGTCGCGACCCCGGACGGGGCCGTCGTCGTCACCCAGACCCGGCCGCAGTTCCTGCGCCTCGGCCTGGCCGAGGGGTCCGCGGCCTGGGTGCGGGCCGTGCCCGACGCCCCGACCGTGCCGGCGAACGGCTCGATCGCCCCACCCGCTGTGCGCGACCAACCCGCCGAGGCGCTCGCGATCCCGGCGAGATAGTGGCCGCACGACGGCATCCCTTGTCGGGATCCCGACCAGAGCACCAGGCCGGTCTAGATCTCGGGATGGCACTCCCCGGATCCGAGGGCGTGCAGCCCGTGCAGGTCGCCGGCGCCCCAGTCGGTGACGGTCGACGCCTCGGGATGCATGAGCTGCGTCGGGTCGTCGACGTGGTCGAGTCCGACGACATGGCCGAGCTCGTGTTGGATCACCGACCGCACGTGGACGGCTCCATCGGGCGTCTCGAGCACGGTGTTCAGCTGATGCGCATCGAGCACCACGCCGCCGGTGACGTGGACGAGCTCGTCCTCGGCGAGCCCGACGGCGGTCGGTCCACCCTGACCGGCCACGAGGCCGGCCAGTTCGGGGACTGCGGCCGGTGTCGTCCAGGTGATGAGCACCGGTGCCCACCGTTCCCCGTATCGGTCGGGCTGGTAGGGCGTGCGGCCGTCGCTCCAGGTCTCGTCGGTGGTGCCCTCGTACTCGAACTCGAGACCGGTCGCCGCCGACGTCCTGGCGACTGCGTCCTCGATCAGCTCCTGACCCCCGGGCGGCGCGCTGGACGGATTCACGACGTAGCGGATCGGGCGGCACGGGTCCCAGGTGATCGGCTCGGCCGAACCGTCCTGCGTGGAGGCGAACACGAAGGGCCCCTTCTCGGCCGGGACCGGCGGCGGCGTCCCGAGCGGCGTGTCCGACACGTCGTCCGCAGCGGGAGGCCAGTTCGACGGCCGGCCGGCGCCGGGATCACCTGCCAACGCCTCCCCCGACCGGTTCGTCGTCAGGTAGATCGCCGCGCCGATCAGGGCGATCACGATCAGGGGCGCGAGCCACCGGGCCCGGCGGGGAGCTCGACGTGCCTTCTGCTCCTGATGGCGGTCGCGCTCGGCCAGCCGGCGTTCGTGCTCCTCCTGCTCGGCGAGGCGGCGCACCAGGTCGGCCTGTCGGGCGGCGCGGGTCCGTTCGGCCGCGCTGGGCTCGTAGGGCGCGTTCTGCGCCTCGGCCTGTTCCAGGAGGCGACGGACGGCCTCGTCGAAGTCGTCGTCGTCGATGCCGTCTCCCACGCCGGCGAGGGTACCGAGCGCCTCTCCGCGGGGGTATCCGGCCACGGCGGCTCGCGGCGAGTCGCGGCGGTCGTGGGATCTGTGGGCGGATCAGGACAATCCTTGTCCGGGCGCGACCCGTATATCCCGGGAGGGGGCGTGGCGGAGATCGTCACAGGACCGTCGGATCCGGTCAGTGGACCGCGGGACACGCCCGGGTTCGGCGGGGGTACGATCGCCGTAGAACTTGACGGATCGGTCAAGTTCCGCCGATCGAGCCGACAACCCGCCGCGATCGCCGCAACCGCCACGCACCACAGGGGGACCAGGTGAAGGTCTACGAGAACTTCTACATCAACGGGGAGTGGGTGCCCTCCCAGGGCACCGGCACGCTGGACGTGATCGACTCGGCCACCGAAGAGGTGATCGGTCGCGTGCCCGAGGGCAACGCCGCGGATGTGGACGCCGCGGTCGCCGCCGCCAAGGCCGCGTTCGAGACGTGGTCGCAGACCCCGGTCGACGTGCGCGCCAAGTACCTGCGCGACATCGGCGCCTCGCTCGCCGCTCGCTACGACGACATCGTCGACGTGATCACGTCCGAGGTCGGCTCGCCCAAGGCCTTCGCGCAGATGGTCCAGGCCGGCCTGAGCCTCGGCGAGTGGGAGACCTTCGCCAAGCTCGTCGAGAACTACGCGTTCGAGGAGCAGGTCGGCAACAGCCTGGTGGTCCGCGAGCCGATCGGCGTCGTCGGCGCCATCACGCCGTGGAACTATCCGCTGTACCTGATCATCTGCAAGGTCGTTCCGGCCCTCGCCGCCGGCTGCACCGTGGTGCTCAAGCCGTCCGAGGTCACCCCGCTCAACGCCTACATCCTCACCGAGGTGCTCGACGAGGTCGGCCTGCCCAAGGGCGTGTTCAACCTGGTCGTGGGCACCGGCCCCGAGGTCGGCGCCGCCATCTCCGGGCACCCCGACGTCGACATGGTCTCCTTCACCGGATCCGGCCGGGCGGGCGCCGAGGTCTCCAAGGCCGCGGCCTCGACCGCCAAGCGGGTCGGCCTCGAGCTCGGCGGCAAGTCCGCCAACGTCGTGCTCGACGACGCGGACCCGACCGCCGTCGCCATGGGCGCCGTCTTCGGCTGCTACATCAACTCCGGCCAGACGTGCTCGGCGCTCACCCGCCTGCTGGTCCCCGAGTCCCGCAAGCAGGAGTACATCGACGCCGTCCTCGAGGAGGCCTCCAAGGTCGGCCTGGTCGACCCCAAGGCCGACGAGCCCGACCTGTTCCACAACCTGGGCCCGCTCTCGTCCAAGGCGCACCAGGAGCGGGTGCGCTCCTTCATCCAGAAGGGCATCGACGAGGGCGCCACGCTCGCACTGGGTGGCCCCGAGCAGCCCGAGGGCTTCGAGAAGGGCTACTACGTCAAGCCGACGGTCTTCACCGACGTCACGCCCGACATGACCATCGCCCAGGAGGAGATCTTCGGCCCGGTGCTGTCGATCCTCACCTACACCGACGAGGACGACGCCGTCGCCATCGCCAACGGCACGGTCTACGGCCTGGCGGGTGCGGTGCAGTCGGCCGACGTCGAGCGGGCCAAGTCCGTCGCCCGCCGTCTGCGGACCGGCCAGGTGGACGTGAACGGCGCGCCGTTCAACACCGAGGCTCCCTTCGGCGGCTACAAGCAGTCGGGCAACACCCGTGAGCGCGGCCGCTGGGGTCTGGAGGAGTTCCTCGAGACCAAGTCCATCCAGCTGCCGGTCTGATCCGACGGCCCGTCCCCGGCGACGATCCTCGCCGGGCGGCCCCGACCGCAGGAATCCTGCGGTCGGAGGTTTGGAGCCGGCGGGCCCCGGATAGGCCGTCGCCACTCTCCCTTCCGCGGTGCCGGGTTCCCAGGAACCCGGCACCGTCGCGTCCGGGCCGGTGCCAGCCGCGCCGCCCCCACGACGATTCTCATGACCGGCAGCACGCCGGAACGCAGTTCCCGGTGGTCAGAAACCTGTTCGGGGTGGAAGGCTGCGCATTTTCCCGACGTTGCAGGAATCCGGTGACCCTCCTCGCCCCCGAACCCGACGCCGCACCGACCGACGAGGCGCCCCTCGGCCCCTCCGGCGGGGACGGCGCGGGCCCGTCCGTCACCCGCAAGGGCGTGCGGCTGATCGGCCGGTTCATCCGCATGCACCCCGGGCCGTTCGCCATGTCGCTCGTGGGCGGCGTGGGCTGGGCGGCGATCGTCGTGGCGGCGAGCTACGTGCTCGGCCGTGTCACCGACGAGGTGATCACGCCCGGCTTCTCCGACGAGGGCGTCCCGGCCTCCACGGTGTGGTGGGCCGTCGCCGCCCTGTTCCTGGTCGGCCTGGCCAGGGGCATCTCGGTGGGGGTGCGGCGCTGGTTCGGTTCGCTCACGGAGGCCCGCACGCAACGGTCGCTGCGGACGAGCGTCGTCGAGCGGCTCCTCACCATGCCGCTGTCGTCGTACCGGAAGCGCCCGACCGGCGAGGTCCTGGCCAACGCGGACGTCGACGTGACCACCGCGGCGCAGACGCTCATGCCGCTGCCGTTCTCGCTCGGCGTCGTCGCTCTCGTCGTGATCTCGCTCGTGAGCCTGTTCCTGGCCGACCCGGCGTTCGGTGTGGTGGCGTTGCTGCTGTTCCCCACGCTCACGCTCATCAGCCGCTGGTACACCAACCGGGTCCACGAGCCCGCCGCGCTCGTCCAGGCCCGGCTCGGCGACGTGAGCTCGATCGCGCACGAGAGCTTCGACGGCGTGCTGGTCGTCAAGACGCTGGGCCGGGAGGCGCAGGAGCAGGAGCGCTTCGACGCCGCGGCCGGCCGGCTGCGGTCGCAGCGGCTGGTGGTGGCCCGGATGACGGCGTCGTTCGAGCCGCTGCTCGACATGCTCCCCAACCTGGGCACGGTCCTGCTGCTGCTCGCCGGCGCGTGGCGGATCGACCAGGGGTCGGCCTCCGCGGGCGACCTGGTCCAGGCGGTCGCCCTGTTCGGCTGGCTGGCGTTCCCCATGAGGATCGTCGGCTTCATGTTCGAGTCCATCCCTCGTGCGGTGGTGTCGATCGAGCGGGTCGACGACCTCACCGACGAGCCGGTCGACCCGGCCGTGGAGCACACCGGTCCCGACGCGCCCGTGGCGACGCTGCCCGACGGGCCGCTGTCGGTGGAGCTGCGCGACGTGTCGTTCCCGTACGGCGATGCGGCGGTGCTCGACGGCGTCTCCTTCAGTGTCGACCCCGGCGAGGTGGTGGCCCTGGTGGGCTCCACCGGCGCCGGCAAGTCCACGCTCGCCCAGCTGCTCGTACGCCTGGACGAGCCCACCGGCGGCGAGGTGATCGTCGGCGGCGTGCCGGTCACCGACGTCAGCCCCGACGAGCTCCGCTCCGCCGTGTCGCTCGCCTTCCAGGAGTCCTACCTGTTCGCCTCGCCGGTGCGCGACAACGTCACGTTGGGGCGCGACGTCGGCGACCAGCGGATGGAGGAGGCCCTCGACCGGGCTCGAGCCGCCCGCTTCGTCGGCCGCCTGCCGGAGGGACGGGACACGATCGTCGGTGAGCGCGGCGTCACGCTGTCGGGCGGTCAGCGCCAGCGCGTCGCCCTGGCCCGGGCCCTCGCGGGCGACCCCCGGGTGCTCGTGCTCGACGACGCCACGTCGGCCGTCGACCCCGTGATCGAGGCCGAGATCCTCGACGGGCTCCGCCGCGGCGCCACCACGATGGTCGTGGTCGCCCACCGACTGTCGACGCTCCTGCTGGCCGACAAGGTCGTGCACCTCGACCAGGGCCGGGTCCGCAACGTCGGCACCCACGAGGAGCTGCTGGCCGACAGCGAGTACGCCGCGCTCGTCACGGCCTACGAGGAGGAGGCGGAGGTCGAGGCGATCGAGGTCGACCCCGCCGACGTGGAACCCGAGGGAGGTGAGCGCTGATGCCGATCCGACCGAACTCCCCGGACGACGACGAGGACGCCGAGCCGATCAAGGCCATGGAGGTCCTCCGGTCCGGCGTCCGTGCCACCCCCGAGCTCAAGAAGGGCTTCGCCGCGTCGCTCTCGTTCGCCATGGTCATCGCCCTCGGCAAGCTCGTGGTGCCGATCGCCATCCAGCAGATCCTGGACAAGGGCATCTCCGGCGGCAGCCCCGACTGGCCCTTCGTCGTGTGGACCTGCGCCGGCGCGGCCGTGGCGATCCTGGCGCTCGCCGTCCTCAACCGCATCACCTACTACCGGCTGATGACCACGGCCGAGAACGTGCTGTACGGCCTGCGGACCCGGGCCTTCGCACACGTGCACGAGCTGTCGATCGGCCACCACAACGAGGCCAAGAAGGGCGTGCTCGTCTCCCGTGTCACGTCCGACATCGAGACCCTCGCCCAGTTCGCCTCGTGGGGCGCGGTCAGCTGGGCCGTGAACTCCACGATGATCGTCGTCGCCCTGACCATGACCGCCATCTACAGCTGGCAGCTGGCCCTGGTGCTCGTGGCCGTGCTGCTGCCGGTGCTGCCGATCATGCGGCTGGTCCAGCGCCGCCAGCTGAAGGCGTACGACGACTTGCGCAACGCGGTCGGCGACACGCTGTCGGAGATCTCCGAGACGGTCGGCGGCATCCGCGTGGTCCGCGCCTACGGCGATGTGGGCGCCGCCCGCCGTCGCCTGACCCGGCGCATCGAGCACCAGTACCGGGCGCAGGTCCGGGCCCGGTTCTTCTTCGCCATCATGTTCCCGGTCTCGGACCTGTTCAGCGGCCTGGCGCTGGCCGCGGTCGTCGGCGTGGGCGTGTGGTGGGGCCCGGGATGGGGTCTGCAGGCCGGCACGCTCGTCGCCTGCCTGTTCCTGACCAACCTCATCGTCCAGCCGGTGGCCGAGCTCGGCGAGGTCCTCGACCAGACCCAGACCGCGCTCGCGGGCTGGCGCAAGGTGCTGCGGCTCATGGACGAGCCGGTCGAGGTCACCGAGCCGGTGCCCGGCACCGTGCTCCCGGGCGGCGCGCTCGACGTGCAGGTGGACCGCGTGGAGTTCGAGTACGAACCAGGCCACCCCGTGCTCCACGGCGTGAGCCTGGAGCTGCCGGCCGGCATCAACGCGGCCATCGTCGGGGAGACCGGGTCCGGCAAGACCACGATGGCCAAGCTGCTGACGCGGCTGGCCGACCCCACGAGCGGGCGCGTGCTGCTCGGCGGCGTCGACCTGCGCGACGTGTCCAAGACATCGCGTGCGTCTGCCATCCGACTGGTGCCGCAGGACGGGTTCCTGTTCGACTCGACCGTCGCCGAGAACGTGCGCATGGGACGGCCCGACGCCGCCGACGACGAGGTCGCCGACTCGTTCTCCGCGCGCGGCCTGGACTGGTGGGTCGACACCCTGCCCGATGGCCTCGCCACGCCGGTACGCGAGCGCGGCGAGGCGCTGTCGGTGGGGGAGCGCCAGCTGGTGGCGCTGGCCCGGGCCCAGCTCGCCGATCCGGGCCTGCTGATCCTGGACGAGGCGACCTCGGCGGTCGACCCCGAGACCGAGCGGGCGCTCGCGGAGGCGCTGGCCAAGCTCGCGGCCGGGCGCACCACCGTGTCGATCGCCCACCGCCTGTCGACCGCGGAGGCGGCGGACGTCGTGGTGGTGTTCGACGCCGGTCGCATCGTGCAGATGGGTCCGCACGCCGAGCTGGTCGCCGAAGGCGGCGTGTACGGGCGGCTCTACGAGAGCTGGATCGGCAACACCCGCGCCGCCTGACCGCTCACGGTTCGGGTGCTGGCTCACCGCCGTCCGGCACGGTCGGCTCCGGCACGGTGGTGTCCGGCACAGTCGTGTCCGGCACGGTGGTGTCCGGCACAGTCGTGTCCGGCACGGTCGTGTCGGGGACGGTGGTGTCCGGCACGGTCGGGTCGGGGACCGTCGGGTCGGGCACCGGGTCGGTGGTCAGCGGGAGCCCGAGCGCGTCCGAGATGCAGCCCGCGTAGCGCAGGGAGCCGGCCTCGTTCAGGTGCACGCCGTCGAAGTCGAAGGTCAGCGAGTCGTCGAGCCACGGCGTCCCCGGTGCCCGGAGCACGGCCTCGCAGTCCACCAGCGGAAGCCCGCTGCCGCGCAGCCACTCGTTGAACAGCGCCTGCATGCCCGTCTGCCCGCCGACGATGCCCCACGTCGTCACGGGCGTGAGGGTCATCCAGTGCACGTCGATGCCGAGCGAACGCAACCAGTCGGTGATCTCCCGGAAGTGGTCGGTGTACATCGACAGCGGCAGGTCGACGCCCCAGAGCTGGCGCGCGTAGAGGTCCGCCATGCCCGAGCTGATGATGACGTGCCGGGGCCGGCCGTTGTGCTCGATGGCACCGGTGAGCTGCGAGGCAAGATCGCTGTTGGCGTTGCCCAGCGTGGTGACCGGCACCAGGGTCGTGCCGCCGACGGACGCGTTGACCACGTCGCGGAGGTGCCAGGGCGCGCCCGGCACGCCGTTGTGGCCCGCGAAGATCGAGTCACCGAACGCCCACCACTCGGCGCCGGACCACTGCTCGACGGTGACGGTCGGAGCAGGTCCGGCCGTGACGGACACGGGAGCGCAGCCGCTGATCGCGGACGCGCCCAGGAGTGCGGCCGCGACGACGGCGGCCACCGGGTGACGTCGGGAGGTCATGAGTTCCCTTCCTCTCCAAGAAGGTCCTGTCCGCGTTCGACCCTAAGCCCGTCGCCCCGGGATCGGAAGTGCCAATCGCGAGGTCCGAGCGAGGGATCTTCCACGTTCCTCGGGAGTGATCGCGTGTCCGATCGGACACGGTCACTGCGCCTTCACCCGAACGGCTCAGCGTCCGTGGAGCGACGCCGAACGGGACCCATGAGAGAAGCGGAAGGGAACCCCATCCACCTGGCGCGCCGCGTCGTCCGGGCCCTCGCGGCCACGGCCGTCGTCGCCACGGCGGTGGTGCTGCCGGCATCGCCCGTGTCGGCGGCCGGGACCTACACGGTGAACACGCACGAGGACGCGCCGGACGACGATCCGGGCGACGGCGACTGCTCGACCGTGGGTGGTGCGTGCACCCTGCGGGCCGCCATCCAGGAGGCCAACGCCACGCCCGGGTCGACCACGACCATCACGTTCGAGCCGACCGTGACGACGTTGGCGCTGACGGTCGCTGGCGGGTCGGACGGCGACGGCAGCGACGAGCTCGGCGACCTGGACGTGAAGAGCGGCGTGCACGTCGTGATCGTCGGCAACCGCGTGGCGGACATCACCTACACGATGATCAAGGCCGACCAGATCGACGACCGGCACTTCGAGGTCGCCGCGGGTGCCACGCTCGACCTGGTCGACGTGACGCTCGCGGGCGGGGAGAGCGCCGGTGACGGTGGAGCGATCCTGACGTCCGGCGCCGTCACGGTCACCAACTCGCCGACGGCGGGCAGCGACGACAGCCTCACCGCCCTGTACTCGAACCGGGCGGACGGTGACGGCGGTGCGGTCGCCGTGCGAGCGGGCGGCTCGTTCATCGTGCGCAACACGTCGACCTCGTCCACCGGCGGTGCGATCTACCTGAGCCTGAACTCTGCCGGCGGCGACGGCGGCGCGATCGTCAACGACGGCACCGTGGAGCTCTCCGGCACGAGTGGCGGCGGCATGCCGTCCCACGACGTGTACCTGGACGTCAACTCCGCCGGCGGTGACGGCGGCGGCATCGCCAACCGCAGCGGCAGCGTCACGATCGGGTGCCGGACGGCCGTGCGCTTCTCATCGGCCGACTACGGCGGCGACGTCTACAACGCGGCGACGCTCTCGGTCGTCGGCGGGCAGATCGACGGCGGCACCGCGACCATGGGTGGCGGGCTCTTCAACGCCTCGACCGGCGACGTCCAGTTCAAGGACTCATGCGAGTCGAACCAGCTGAGCCGGAGCTGGGCGACGATCGGCGGCCAGCTGCACAACGAGGGCACGGTCACCGTCCAGCAGGGCAGCGGGCTGAGCGTCATGGGCGACGCCGACTCCATCGACCCGTCCCACACGTACGAAGCGCTCGTCGGAGGCGGCATCTCGCAGTTCGGCGGCGCGATCGACGTCGACGGTTGGATGATCGTCGACGGCCTCCGGGCCGACGCGTCCGGAGGCGGCGTGCTCCTGGGCGGCGGCACGTTCGCCACCGGTCCCGGGGGCAAGGTGATGGTGAACCGCAGCCAGGCGACCGTCGGCGGCGGCCTGGAGATCGCCGGCGGCTCGGCCTCGATCCGGGCGGTGCTCGACGGGAACGTCGCGTCCCAGAACGGCGGCGGTGCGAACGTGTCGAGCGGGTCGCTCGAGCTCCACCACTCGGCGGTCCTGCGGGGGTCCGCCGACCGAGGCGGCGGCGTGGCCGTCACCGACGGGTCGCTCACGATGGTCGACAGCACGATCGCTGGCAACAGGTCGACGTCGCCGGGCGCTGCGTTCTGGTCCGCCGGAGGATCGACCACGCTGCGCCACGTCACGATCGTCGACAACGGGTCGGGCGTCACGGCCGACGGGACGGCCGCGGTCGTCGTGCAGCGCTCGCTGCTCGCCCGCAACTCCGCCTGGAACTGCAAGCAGTTGAGCCCGTTGGCCGCGATCACCGTGGGCGACGTCAACGTGGTCGACACGGTCGACTGCAACCCCACGGGCACCGATCTGACCGACTCGTCCCGGTTCTCGGAGGTCATCGACGGGCTCGACCACGCGTCGCCGGGCACCGAGCCCGAGTACTACGAGCCGCTCGACGGGAACCCGGCCATCGACTTCGTCAACGACGGCGGCTGCGGGACCCCCGCGGACGACCAGGAGGGGAGCTCCCGCCCGACCGACGGCGACGGCGACGGCGACGCTGCGTGCGACGCCGGGGCCATCGAGACCGACGGAATGCCGCCGTTCCAGAGCCTGACGGGCACCGTGCGCTGGGACTCGACCGGGCTGCCCGAGCCGGGCATCTGCGTGATCGGGCTCCCGGTCGAGGGTGATGTCCAGCGCAACTTCCTGGCCGTGACGGGCGAGGACGGCACCTTCGACATGGCCGTGGCCGACGACGCGACCTACCTGGTCGCCTTCTACGCGCCGTTCCCGCAGGACCCGGCCGACGAGCCGTGCGACAGCGAGCCGGACCTCACGGCCGCCCAGCCGGAGTGGTACCGGAACGTGGCGGTCGAGTTCGAGGACGACGGCGACGT
>JAEZAI010000475.1 GCA_023427825.1 Actinomycetes bacterium | reverse complement strand
CCCCAGTTCTGCACGGTGCCGGGATCGAGCGGTTCGTCCTCCAAGCCGGAGAACCCGCACGGCGAGTTGCCGTGCTCGACCATCCCGGTGACGCCGTCGCCCGCCGGTCCGCCCCGGCCGCCGCCGGTGACCTCGCCGGCAGTCGCGATCGAGGCCGTGCCGAACGTGCCGATGGCCGTGATGGCGGCCACCACGATGAGCTTCTTCACGCGCATGATGTGTCTCCCCCGAGTGGGTGTCGTCCCAAGTTGTCGGAGCTACATCACGCGGCTGCCCGAGGCGGCCGCTGGTCACACTACGACGATTCGGCCGCAGAACCGAGGAAAAATCTGCGCTCCCTGTCGGCGCCGGGCGGCGCCCAGGAGGGTGTGGTGCCTGGCACCCGTCGGATTGATCAGGTCGGGCGCCGGACAGGTCGATGACCATCCGGTGACCCAGCAAGTGCGCCGATCGATCAGCGACCGGCTTCCCCGCAGCTCCCCCGCCGGCGCGGTCGATGCGCCGACCTTCGACGAGGCCGTCATCGCGGCGACGGCCGAGCCGGACGTCATCGATCACGAGGTCGTCCAGCCCGAGGCGATCGCCGTCGACGGCGGGCCCGCGCCCGTCGCTCGGCGGGAGGCGGGGCGGCTGGGGCGCTTCGTCGGCGTCCTCATCGCCTCCATCAGCATCGGCGCCGCGCTCGTGCTGTGGGCCATCGTGTCGGCCCGCACCCCCGAGCTCGATCGGGCCCCCAGGGTCGCATCGTTCCTGGGGCGGTGGGAGTTCAGCTACGACCCGCAGGTCCCGGCGATCGCGCTCGTGCTCGGCGCGGTCGGTCTGGGTCTCCTGTTCGCGGCCGCCGCGGCGATGGTGGAGCGGGTGGTGCTCGACAAGTCGCGCCGCTCCACCGATGCCTCCACCAAGCTGCTCGCCCCGAAGATCGTGATGGCAGAGACGCGCGGGGTGTTCGCCGGTCCGGTGACCGTGACCGTGCTGATCCCGGCGCACAACGAGGCGGCCTCGATCGGCGCCACCCTGTCCTCGCTGGCGGCCCAGGAACCCGCGCCCGATCGCGTGATCGTCGTGGCCGACAACTGCACCGACGAGACGGCGAGCATCGCCGCAGCACACGGCGCCGAGGTCTTCGCCACCGTCGGCAACACGGAGAAGAAGGCCGGAGCGCTCAACCAGGCGCTGCGGGGCCTGCTGCCCGACATGGGCGACAACGACGTGGTCATGTGCATGGACGCCGACACGGTGCTCGACGACGGCTTCCTGGCCGCCGGCGTCCAGCGGTTCACCAGCGACCGGGCGCTGATGGCGATCGGCGGCCTGTTCTACGGCGAGGAGGGCCACGGTCTCATCGGCCAGCTGCAGCGCAACGAGTACGTGCGCTACTCACGGGAGATCAAGCGCCGCCGCGGTCGAGTGTTCGTCCTGACGGGCACGGCGTCGATGTTCCGGTCCCGTGCGCTGCGGACGGTGGCGGACAGCCGCGGCACGATCATCCCCGGCGTGCACGGCGACGTCTACGACACCGCGGCGCTCACCGAGGACAACGAGCTGACGCTGGCCATCAAGTCGCTCGGCGGTCTCATGGCGTCGCCCGACGGCTGCCGCGTGGTGACCGAGCTCATGCCGACCTGGCGCAACCTCTGGACCCAGCGTCTGCGCTGGCAGCGAGGAGCGCTCGAGAACCTCGGCGCCTACGGGCCGACGCCGACGATGCTCCGGTACTGGGCGCAGCAGCTCGGGATCGGGTACTCGGTCATCGCCCTGAGCGCGTTCTGGACCCTGATCCTCGTGACCGCGCTGTCCACCGACCGCTGGGTGTGGTTCCCCTTCTGGCTCGGCGTCGGCAGCATCTTCGTGGTCGACCGCGTGATCAGCGCCTGGAACGGCGGCTGGCGCGCCCGGCTGCTGGCGGCGCTGCTCGTGCCGGAGCTGCTCTACGA
Source organism: Actinomycetes bacterium (assembly GCA_023427825.1). Taxonomy (GTDB): domain Bacteria; phylum Actinomycetota; class Acidimicrobiia; order Acidimicrobiales; family Microtrichaceae; genus Dermatobacter. The sequence continues at coordinate 2,627 of JAEZAI010000475.1, read as the reverse complement.
CATGTACCTGGACCTCGTGTACGTGAAGGGGATCCTGGACATCACGTTCGCCCGGAAGGCCACCTGGGGTCACGTGTCCCACGAGACGCCGACCGGCACGACGGCGACCGGGGCGACCTCGGCCGCCGCCATCCGATCGACCCCGGAGGTGGTCTCGTGAACGCCATCGTGACGGCCGGCCTGCTGCTGCCGGAGGACTTCATGCACTCGCGCTGGTTCGCCGTGCTGAGCGCCTTCGTGGCCATCAACACCGTGCTGTACCTCACGCTGGCGGTCATCAAGATCCTGCCGAAGGCGTATCTGAGCGACTGGATCGACCACCGGAACCGCCGCTCCGAGACCCGCAGCATCTACCCCGACGGCGATCCCGTGCCGGAGGCGCCGCCGGCCTGAACGCCGAGCGCCCGGGCGGTGGAGCCGGGCGTCGGAGTGAACCCTGCGCGACCAATATCCTCCGCACGTGGAGTTCAGGCTGCTCGGTCCGTTGGAGGTGGTCGACGACGCCGGCGCGCCGGTCGACATCCGCGGGCGGCAGTCCAGGATCCTGATCTCGATGCTGCTGGTCGCCGAGGGCCGACCCGTGGCGATCGAGACGATCGTCGACACGATCTGGGGCGACGACCCGCCGCCCTCGGCCACCGGCACGCTGCAGACCTACGTCTCCCGCATGCGCCGGGCCCTGCAAGGTGGCCCGGAGCTCAGCCTGGACGCGGGCGGCTACCGACTGGACGTGGACGCCGAGGCGGTCGACTTCCGGCGGTTCGAGGCGCTCGCCGACCGCGGTCGGGCCGAGCTCGGTCGTCACGACGTGGCCGAGGCGCTCGACTCGTTGGACGCCGCGCTCGAGCTCTGGCGCGGTCCGGCGCTCGCGGATCTGGCCGACACCGAGGTGGGTCGCCGCGTCGCGGTGCGCCTGGACGAACGCCGTCTGGCCGCGATCGAGGATCGGGCCGCTGCGCTGTTGGAGCTGCGCCAGCACGCCCGCGTGGCGGCCGAGCTGCCCGAGCTGGTGGCGGCGCACCCTCTGAGGGAGGAGCTGCCCCGGCTGCTGGCACTCGCGCAGTACCGCTCCGGCCGACAGTCCGATGCGCTGCGCACGCTGGCCACGGCGAGCTCGACGCTCCGCGAGGAGCTGGGCATCGAACCGGGGCGCCCGCTCCGCGAGCTGGAGGCCGCGATCCTGGCCCACGACGCCGACCTCGACCTGCCGGACCTGCCGGCCGTCGCAGCTCCGGCCGCACAGACGGCAGCCGACGTCGCGGCGGTGCAGCGCGGGCCCGCCGGCGGGTTCTCGCCGTCCGGGCTCCCCCTGGTGGGCCGCGTCGCCGAGGTCATGGCGTTGACCGATGCACTCGACCAGACGGCGACCCGCAGCCAGTTCGTCGTGCTCGAGGGCGAGCCCGGCATCGGCAAGACCCGCCTGGCGGACGAGATCGGTTCGATCGCCGCCCGGCGTGGCGTCCCCGTGGTGTGGGGCCGCGCCGACGAGGGCGGCGCCGCGCCGGCGCTGTGGCCGTGGCTCGAACCGCTGCGCGCCGCCGTCGAGCTCGGCGGCGAGTCACCGGAGGTCGTCCAGCAGCTGCTCTCCGGCGACGCCGAGTCCGTGCCGGGGCGACCGGCCGACGTGCGCTTCGAGCTGTTCGAAGCGGTCGCGTCGCTGCTGGCGGCCGCCTCGGCGACCACGCCGGTGGTGGTGCTGATCGACGACCTGCAGTGGGCGGACGAGACCTCGCTCGAGCTCCTCGGGTTCCTGGCGTCGAACCTGGACGGCCACGTGCTGGTCGTCGCCACCATGCGACCCCTGCAGATCGGACGCCACACCCAGCTGCCCCGGGCGCTCGCGGCGATCGCCCGACGGTCCGGCAGCCGCCGCATCGCACTCCGAGGGCTCACCCGACCCGAGACCGCCGAGATCGTGCGCTCGCTGGGCGGCGACGTGGACGACGACGCCGCGTCCACCATCCACGACCGCGCCGAGGGCAACCCGTTCTTCGCCATCGAGCTGCGTCGCCTCTTCGAGGCCGACCACCAGACGAACCTGACCGTCCCTGCGACGGTCGGCGAGGTGATCAGCCAGCGCCTCGCGCAGCTGCCCGAGGACACGCGGGAGCTGCTGGCCGTGGCGGCCGTGACCGGCCGCGACGTGGTGATCGACCTGGTCGCCGCGGCGGACGGCACGTCGGCCGAGGTGTGCCTGGAACGTCTGGAGCCCGCGATCAACCAGCACGTGCTGGTGGACGTCCCCGACCGGCCGTTCCAGTGGCGGTACAGCCACGCGCTCGTGCGCGAGGTCGTGCTCGAGCAGCTGAGCCCCCTCCGACGAGCCCGGCTTCACCTGCGCGTCGCGGACGCCATGGAGGACCGGGGCGCCGGTGCCGACGACGCGGAGATCCTGGCGGAGCACCTCTGGCAGGCCGCGCCGATCGGTGTCGGCGGGCGCGCCGCCTCGGCGCTCGAACGCGCCTCCGAGGTGGCGGGCGGGCGCATGGCGTACCCGACCGCGGAGGATCTGCTCACCCGTGCCGCCGACCTGCGCCGGGCGACCGGGAGCACGGAGGACGAGTGGCGTGCCGAACTGGGCACCCTGCTCCGCCTGCTCGACGTCATCCGGTCGAGCAGCTACTACC
>JAEZAI010000430.1 GCA_023427825.1 Actinomycetes bacterium | reverse complement strand
GCGTGCCGCTCCGTCGGCGCGCGACTCCCGGTTGCGCGCCGCACCCTTGAGCCGCGGCAGGTCCGCCAGCGCGGCACGGACGTCGTCGGGCACCTCCCGCCCGGCGCAGTGGGCGAGCACCACCTCGTTGGCGAAGCGGTCCACCAGCCGCCGCAGCGGCGCGGTCACGTGTGCGTACGGCGCCGCGACCGCCGCGTGCTCGGCCGACGTCCCCACCGGGACGGCGCCCTCGGGATCGCGCTCGTCGAAGTGCAGGTAGCCGGCGCCGCGGAACAGCCGCGCGGCCTGGGTGGCGAACGCGGCGTGGGCGGCGAGGGTCGGATCGAGCGCTCTCACCACCTCGGCGTACGGGACGCCGGGCGGCCACGGCACGCCGAGCGCCACGGCATCGGTGCGCAGCGTGGCCAGCGTGGCCCCGTCGGGCGGCGGCAGCGTGCGCAGCACACCGACGCCCGCGTCGAGCATCAGATCGGCGGCTGCCATGCCCGCCAGGAGCGAGATCTGCGCGTTCCAACCCTCGACCGGCAGCGGCGCCCGGTAGGCCAGGTCGATGCTGCCGTCGGCCTGGACCATGACCTCCTGGTCGGGGAGCGGGAGCGACACGCCGCCGCGCTCTCGTTCCTGCTCCTCCCGCCGGAGGCCGACGGTGCGCAGGAGCGACAGCACGTCGGACGCCGCCGCGGTCGACGGGTCGACGGCGAGGCCGTCGAGCGCCCGCTGCACCGACGGGTAGTCGAGCTCGGCGCGGGAGCGGACCACCGCCCGCTCCAGCCGGGCCTCGCGCCGGGCACCGTCGGCGTCGAGCGAGATCGTCCACACCAGCGCGGGGCGGTCCTCGCCGGCCCGCAGCGATGCGGCGTGCTCGCCGAGCGCCGACGGGTGCAGCGGGACCCGGCCGTCGGGCAGGTAGATCGTGACGCCGCGGGCCCGGGCCTCCAGGTCCACCGGGTCGCCGAGCGCCACGAACGCGGCGACGTCCGCGATCGCGTACCGCACGACGTGGCCGCGACCGGCCGAGCCGCCGTCGGGGGCGGTGCCGATCCACAGCGCCTGGTCCAGGTCCGTACTGCCCGGCGGGTCGATCGTCACGAAGTCGACGTCGGTCAGGTCGACGCGCTCGCGGCCCGCGCCGCGGTCACCGGCGAGGCCGCCGTGGGTCGCGGCGTCCTCTGCGGCGGCGAGCACCTCGGGCGGGAAGCCGTCGGGGAGCTCGAGCTGGTGCCGCAGCTCCACCAGCCCGGCGCGGATGCGCTCGGACGCGGCGCCGGCCGGCTGCTCGACGGTCGGGACTCGGAGCGGCGGCGTCGGCACGGGTCCGGGGCAGTCGGGTCGGAGGGGAGCGGGTCGGCGAGGTAGCGAGGGACGGCGCGACGGTTCAGCGGGACCGCAGCGAGTCCCAGGCCTCCACGAGCACCGTGCGCAGCACGGACTCGATCAGGTCGAGCTCGGTCTCGCCCGAGATCAGCGGCGGCGAGAGGATGATCATCGGGTCCGAGCGGTCGTCGGCCCGGCACATGAGGCCGAGCTCGAACAGCCGGTGCGAGATCTGCCCCTTCAGCAGCCAGGCGGACTCCTCGTCGGTGAACGTGTCCAGGGAGTCGGGGTCGCGCACGAGCTCGACCGTGCGGAGGAAGCCGTCGCCGCGCACGTCGCCCACGATCGGCAGGTCGAGCAAGCCCTCGAGCCGCTCGCGGAAGCCGGCGGCGCGGCGGCGCACGTTGCCGAGCACGTCCTCGTGCTCGATCACGTCCAGGTTGGCCATCGCCACCGCGCAGCTGACCGGATGGCCGCCGAACGTGATGCCGTGCAGGAACGTGGAGCCGGCCTCGACGAACGGCTGGGCCAGCCGGTCGCTCACCAGCACGCCGCCGAGCGGCGAGTACCCGGACGTCACGCCCTTGGCGAACGTGATCATGTCGGGCCGGTAGTCGAAGCGGTCGGCGCCGAACCAGTGGCCCAGTCGGCCGAACGCGCAGATCACCTCGTCGGACACGAGCAGCACGCCGTGGTGGTCGCAGATCTCGCGCACCCGACGGAAGTAGCCGGGTGGCGGCGGGATGGTCCCGCCGGTGTTCTGCACGGGCTCCAGGTACACCGCCGCGACCGTGTCGGGACCCTCCATGCGGATCCGCTCGTCGATGTCGCGGGCGCACAGCTCGGCCCACTCCTCGTCGAAGGAGTGTCCGGAGCGGAACGGGTTGGTGTGGCGGACCTTCACGGCGCCCGGGACCAGCGGCTCGAACGGCTCCTTGATCCCCGGCAGACCGGTGATCGACAGGGCCCCCATGGTGGTGCCGTGGTAGGCGAGGTTGCGGGAGATGACCTTGGTGCGGTTCGGCTGGCCGACCGCCTTGAAGTACTGGCGGGCCAGCTTCCAGGCGGTGTCGACCGCCTCGCTGCCCCCGGTGGTGAAGAACACCCGGTTGAGGTCGCCGGGAGCCATGCCCGTGAGCCGCTCGGCGAGCGCCAGGGCGGGCTCGGTGGCGTAGGACCAGATCGGGAAGTAGGCGAGCGTGGACATCTGCTCGGAGGCCGCGGCGGCGAGCTCGCGCCGGCCGTGGCCGACCTGGACGGTGAACAGGCCCGACAGCCCGTCCAGGTAGCGGTTGCCGGCTCGGTCCCACACGTAGCAGCCCTCGCCGCGGACCATCACGGGCAGCTCGTCGGCGGAGCTCATGGCCGTGAAGGGGCCCCAGAAGGGCGAGGCGGCGGCGGTGGGTCCGGGGCTGGGGGCGGTCGAGGTGGTGGGCGCTCCGGAGGCAGAGGTGGGGACTGGCACGGGTATCGGTCCTGGATCGGTGACCTGCCGACGCTATGCCCGTCGGCGGGCCGAGCGGAAGCCGGCCGGAGCCGGCACGTCCGGTGTACCCCGCTGGCTCGCGCCGGTCGTCGCGGCCCGCGTAGCGTGGCCGGCCGTGGACGACCGCTACGCCGACTTCGGCGACCTCACCTTCGACCGCCCCTCCGACGGCGTGCTGCGCATCACGCTCGACGGGCCCGGGCTCAACGCCGTGGACGCCGCCGTGCACCGCCAGCTCGCGGACGTCTGGCTGGCGGTCGACCGCGACCCGGTGACGAGCGTGGCGCTCCTCCGGGGTGCCGGGACGGCGTTCTCGGCCGGCGGCAGCTTCGAGCTGCTCGACGGGATGATCCAGGACTACGCGATGCGGACCCGGGTCCTGCGCGAGGCCCGGGACCTGGTGTTCAACGTGATCGACTGCTCCAAGCCGATCGTGTCCGCCCTGCACGGTCCGGCGGTCGG
>JAEZAI010000373.1 GCA_023427825.1 Actinomycetes bacterium | reverse complement strand
TGGACAACACGATCGTCCTGCTCATGGCCGACAACGGCGCCAGCCAGGAGGGCGGGCCCTACGGCGTCATGCACGAGATGAAGTTCTTCAACGGGATCCTCGAGACGCCCGACCAGGCCATCGACCGCCTGGACGACATCGGCGGCCCGCACAGCCACACCAACTACCCGTGGGGCTGGGCCCAGTGCGGCAACTCGCCGTTCCGCTGGTACAAGCAGAACACGCACGAGGGCGGCGTCCACGTGCCGCTGATCGTGCGCTGGCCGGCGGGCCTGGGCGACCAGCGCGGCACCATGCGCCACCAGTTCGCCCACGCCTCCGACGTCGCGCCCACGATCTACGAGCTGGTCGGGGCCACCGCGCCGACCACCTACCGCGGCGTGGATCAGCGCCCGATCACCGGGCGGTCCTTCGCCGGCGTGCTGCGCGATGCCGGGGCGCCCGCCGCCAACACGATCCAGTACTTCGAGATGGCCGGCAGCCGGGCCATCGTGCGAGGACGGCACAAGGCCGTGTGCAAGCACGAGAAGGGCGCTGACTACGACACCGAACCCTGGGAGCTCCACGACCTGGTCGACGACCCGTCCGAGTGCCACGACCTGGCCGGCGAGCAGCCCGACCTGCTCGCGGAGCTCATCGAGCTCTGGTGGCAGGAGGCCGAGACCAACGACGTGCCGCCGCTCGACGATCGCCTGATCGAGCTGTTCGGCACCCGGTTCCGGCCGCTGTCGCCGCACCCCGAGAACCGCCGCTACCGCTACCGGCCGTCGCCGTGGCCCATGCCAGCGCAGGCCGGCGCCACGATCGGCGGTCGCGACTTCGACCTGACGGCCCGCATCACCCGCGGCGAGGGCGACGACGGCGTGCTGTTCGCGACCGGCACGGAGAACTCCGGCATGTCGGTGTTCGTGCAGGGCGACCGCTGGGTCCTGGACTACAACGCGTTCGACGACCACACGATCGTGGAGTCCGACGTGGCGGTCCCCGTCGGCGACAGCGAGCTCACGCTCAAGGTGCGCCGCGCGGAGGGGACCACCGGCACGGTGGCACTCGAGGTGGACGGCGTGGCGTGCGGGAGCGCCGAGCTGCCGCTGCTCATGCGCATCATGAGCTCCGTCGGCGCGAGCATCGGCCACGACCACGGCTCGCCGGTCTCGCAGCGCTACACGGGGCCGTTCCGCTTCACCGGCACGCTGCACGAGCTCGTCATCCAGGTGAGCCCCGACCGCTACGCCGACGTCGACGCCGCCGAGGCGGCCGCCGGCCTGTCACGCCAGTAGCCCGACCGGCCAGCAGTACGACCGACCAGCACCACGACCGACCAGCAGCACGAAGAACCCAGAGAGGACCTTGCACCATGGAGACCGTCCGCACGCCCGACGAGCGCTTCGCCGACCTGCCCGACTTCCCGTTCGAGCCGCACTACGCCCAGGTCCCCACGCTCGATCCCGCCGACGGCGACGGCGCGACCCTGCGGGTGGCGTACCTGGACGAGGGACCGAGGGACGCCTCGCCGGTGCTGCTGATGCACGGCGAGCCGTCGTGGTCGTTCCTGTACCGGCACATGATCCCGGTGCTCGTGCAGCGCGGGCACCGCGTGGTCGCGCCCGACCTCGTCGGCTTCGGCCGCAGCGACAAGCCCACCTCGACATCGGACTACACGTACGCCCGCCACGTCGCGTGGATGGAGGACCTGCTCGTCCGCCAGCTCGACCTGCGCGACGTGACGTTCTTCGGTCAGGACTGGGGCGGGCTCGTGGGCCTGCGCGTGGTCGCCGCGCACCCCGAGCGGTTCGCCCGCCTGGTCGTCGGCAACACCGGGCTGCCCGACGGCACCGGGCGCGTGTCGGAGGCGTTCCTGAACTGGCAGCGGTTCTCGCAGGAGACCGAGGTCTTCCCCGTCGGGGCCATCATCAACGGCGGGACGGTCACCGACCTGGCCCCCGAGGTGGTCGCGGCCTACGACGCGCCCTTCCCCGACGACACGTTCCTGGCCGGCGCCCGCATCTTCCCGACGCTGGTCCCCACCACGCCCGACGACCCGGGCGGCCTGGACAACGCAGCGGCGTGGAAGGAGCTCGAGCGCTTCGACCGACCGGTGCTGTGCGCGTTCAGCGACCAGGATCCGATCACCAAGGGCGGCGACAAGCCTTTCCGCGAGCGGATCCCCGGCGCGCAGGGCCAGCCCCACACGACCGTCGAGGGCGGTGGCCACTTCCTGCAGGAGGACAAGGGCCCCGAGCTCGCCGGGGTGATCGACACCTTCATCTCCGCCACCCGGTGACGGTCGGGCGCTCGCCCGAACCGTCGTCCCAACCGTCGTCCGAACAGCCAGGACCAGCGCCGGGACCAGCGCCCGGACCAGCCGGAACGAGCGCCGGGATCCCCCGCGCGCTCCCGCCGGTTCTCGGGGACCCGCCGTTACGCTCGGGCCATGGCGCACGCCCCCGTCAACGTCCTCGCCACCACGTCACGCATGCCCTTCGCGGTGGACGAGATCCACAAGCTCGGCGAGACCGGCAACGTCGTGACCGCGTCGGACACGTTCGACGCCGCACCCGGCAGCCACTCCCGCGGCGCGGCCGACCACATCGTCACCGCGGCGCCGACGCAGCAGACCGAGCAGTTCATCGCGGACGTGGTCGCCGCGATCGCCGAGCACGACATCCAGTTCCTGCTGCCGATGTTCGAGGAGGTCTTCTACCTGGCCGCGCACCGCGACCGGCTCGAGGCGACCGGCGCCACGCTGTTCTTCCCCGACTTCGACACGCTGGCCCGCGTCCACGACAAGGTCTCGTTCGCGCAGCTCTGCCGGGACCTCGGGCTGCCGGTGGCGGAGTCGATCACGGCCACCGACGACACCGAGCTCAAGGAGGCGATCGGGCACTGGGACCACTGGTTCGCCCGTGCCGCGTTCGGCCGCGGCGGTCTGGACATCCTGACCAACTCCGGCCCGCTCGCCGGCGAGTCGAGCCCCGACGACGTCCATCCCACCCCCGCCGACCCGTGGCTCGTCCAGGAGTACCTGACGGGCGTGGATCGCTGCAGCTGGAGCGTGGTGCGCGACGGGCGCGTCATTCTGCACTCCACCTACGAGCACCCGCTCGAGATCGACGACCGCGGCGGCATCGTGTTCGAGTCGGTCGACGCACCCGAGACGCTCGAGGCCGCGCAGCGCATCGTCGGCGAGCTCGGCTGGAACGGCCAGATCAGCTTCGACTACCTGAAGACCGAGGACGGCACCCATCACATGGTCGAGTGCAACCCCCGCCCGACCGCCGGGTGCACGGTGGCCACCGCCGAGGAGCTCGACGCCGCGCTGTTCGGGCCGGTTCCCGACCAGCCGGTCGTGGTCCCCGCCGGCCGCAAGAAGATGATCAAGGAGGCCGTGCTGCGGGACATGGTCCTGCACCTGCGCCGAGCCAGGGCCGACGCCGAGGCCGCCTAGGGCGCCACCGGCGTCTACAGCCAGGAGCACGACCACCTGCCGCTGCTCTACACGGTCCTGTCGCTCCAGCACGTCCGCCAGTACCGACATGTGCTCGGCCTGGACAAGGCCTCTCGGGAGGACCTGGTCGCCGCGCAGTTCTTCGACGTGCAGTGGGACGGCACGGCCATCTCCTGATCGTCCGCTCCCGCCATGGCCCTCGCCATCGTCCTCTCCCTCGTCGCCGCGCTGCTGTTCGCGGTCGCGTCCGTGCTGCAGCAGCCCGGCACGACCCCGATCAGCGACGACGAGGCGCAC
>JAEZAI010000206.1 GCA_023427825.1 Actinomycetes bacterium | reverse complement strand
GACGCCACGAAGTACGGCGTGCCGCCGACCGAGCGGAACGCCCGCACGGGCGAGTTCACGCCGCCCGGGATGACCCGCAGCCCGCGCTCGTACAGCTCCTCGTTGGTCGTCACTCGCTCGTCTCCGTCGTCGCTGAGCTCATCGGCGTGTTCAGTTCCCGGCGCGGCACCCGTTCGAGTGCCGGGGTGGGAGCAGCGCGCGACATGGTCACTGCAGGCGCTCGGCCAGCGAGCGGGCGAAGTAGGTCAGCACCATGTCCGCGCCCGCCCGCTTCACGGCCGTGATCTGCTCGAGCGCCACGGCGTCGCCGTCGATCCAACCCCGCTCGGCCGCGGCGTGGACCATGGCGTACTCGCCCGACACGTGGTACGCCGCGATCGGCACGTCGACCTCGGCACGCGCCCTGGTGATGATGTCGAGGTAGGTCATGGCCGGCTTGACCATGATCATGTCGGCGCCCTCGCCGATGTCCTCGCGGATCTCCGCCATGGCCTCGCGGGCGTTGGCCCAGTCCTGCTGGTACGCCGTGCGGTCGCCGCCATCGGCGATGCTCACGTCGACGGCGTCGCGGAACGGTCCGTACAGCGCGGAGGCGTACTTGGCCGCGTAGGCCAGGATCGCCACCTCCTCGTGGCCCTCCTCGTCCAGCGCGTCGCGGATGGCCATGACCTGGCCGTCCATCATCCCCGACGGTGCGCAGATGTCGGCGCCCGCGTCCGCCTGGGCGATGGCGACCTCGCCGTAGACCTCGAGCGTGGCGTCGTTGTCCACCCGGCCGGCGGGCGTGAGCAGCCCGCAGTGGCCGTGGTCGGTGTACTCGTCGATGCAGAGGTCGGCCATGAGCACGACCCGGTCGCCCAGGTCGTCGCGCAGGTCCCGCAGGGCCACCTGCACGATGCCGTCGGGATCCGAGGCGCCGGAGCCCTCCGCGTCCTTGGTGGCGGGGACGCCGAAGAGGATCACCGCATTCACGCCCAGGTCGACGAGCTCGGAGACCTCCTTGCGGAGGGACTCGCGAGTGTGCTGCACGACGCCCGGCAGCGACGGGACCGGCACCGGCTCGTCCACGCCCTCCCGCACGAACAGCGGCGCGACCAGGTCGTCGGGACCGAGGCGGGTCTCGGCCACCAGCCGGCGCAGTGCCGGGGTGCGGCGCAGCCGGCGCAGGCGGGTCTGGGGGAAGCTCACGTCGCCGATCCTACGGCGGGGTCAGGAGACGGCCCGCGCGACGATGTCGCGCAGCACGTAGGGGCTGAGGTCCAGGCACGACGCCACCACCAGATCCGCGTGCGAGAAGTCCATGCCGCGCGTGAGCGTCCCGGGCACCGCCACCGCCGTCATGCCCGCGGCCTTGGCCGCGGCGACGCCGTTGACCGAGTCCTCGATGGCGACCGCTGCGGCGGGCGCCACGCCGAGCCGCTCGCACGCCAGCAGGTACACCGCCGGGTCGGGCTTGGTGCGCGGCACCTCGTCGCCGGTGGCGCGCACCGGGAACCGGTCGAGCAGGCCCTGGTCCCGGAGGTGGCCCTCGATCCAGTCGACCGGCGACGACGAGGCGATCGCCACGGGCAGCCCGTCGGCCACGACGGCGTCGACCAGCGGCACCACGCCCGGGAGCGGGACGAGGTCCGCCGTGCACTCGACGTGGGCGGCGCGGCGGGCAGGGATGATCGCGTCGCGGTCCACCGGGCGACCGAGCTGCTCCTCCAGGATGTCGGACCAGTGCGGGTGCTCGAGCGAGCCGATGAAGGTCTTCCAGAGCTCCAGGCTCAGCTCGGTGCCGTGCGCGCGGAACTGCTCCGCGGCGGTGATGTACTCGCACCACTCGGTGTCGATCACCAGGCCGTCGAAGTCGAAGACGACCGCAGCCAGGCCCTCCACGCGCGTCACGCCGGCCCGCCGGATCCATCGGCCAGCGCGGCGACCACGGCGGACACGAGCCCGTCGATGGAGTGCACCTCGGCCTCGGCGGTCACCGTGAGCCCCAGACGCCGCGCCGTGTCCGCCGTGACCGGCCCGCAGCAGGCCACCACCGGCGGCGAGCCCTCGGCCGCCGCGTGCGGTCCACCCATGGCGGCCACGAAGTGCTCGGCGGTCGACGACGACGTGAACGTCACGGCGTCCGCGGCGCGCACCCGGGCCCGGGTCTCGTCGTCGTAGCCGACCGACTCCGTGCGGTACGCCTCGACGACGTCCACCGTCCAGCCCCGCTCCCGCAACCCGTCGGGCAGCACGTCGCGGGCCACCGCGGCGCGGGCGAGCAGCACCCGACCCCCTCCCTGCGGGGGATCGGGGAAGGCCTCGAGCAGCGACTCCGCCACGAAGTGGGGTGGCACCAGGTCGGCCACCACGCGGGCCGCGCCGAGGGCGGCGGCCGTGCCCGGCCCCATCACCGCCACCTGCACGCCCGCCAGGTCGCGCCCGTCGCGCAGCTCGGCCACGAAGCGCGCCGCGCCGTTCGGGGACGTCAGCACCACCCAGTCGTACGAGCCGACGTCGGCGACCGCGGCGCGCAGGGCCGCACCGCCGTCGACCGCGTCGCCGATGCGGATCGTCGGAGCGACGACCACCTCGGCTCCGGCGTCCCGCAGGTGGCGCGACAGCTCGGGCGACTGCTCGCGGGTCCGGGTCACCACCACCGAGCGACCGAGCAGCGGCCGGCGCTCGAACCAGTCCATGTGCTCGCCGGCGACCTCGCCGATCACGATCGTCGCGGGCGGGCGGAGCGATCGGTCGGCCAGCGTGGCCAGGGTGGCCCGCACCGTCTCCTGCTGCGAGCGGGTGCCCCAGCGGATCGCGGCCGCAGGGGTGTCGGGCGACAGGCCACCCGCCTGGAGACGGGCCGAGATCTCGCGCAGGTGCCGCACGCCCATCAGCACCACGATCGTGCCGCCGACCTGTGCCAGGGCCTCCCAGCCCACGTCGGTGCTCCCCTTGGACGGGTCCTCGTGCCCGGTCACGATCGTGACGCTGGTCGACGAGTAGCGCAGCGTCACCGGGATGCCCGCGTACGCCGGCACGGCGATCGCCGACGTGATGCCCGGAACGACCTCGTAGGGCACGCCCGCGGCGGCGAGAGCGGCCGCCTCCTCGGCGCCGCGGGCGAACACGAACGGGTCGCCGCCCTTGAGCCGCACGACCGTGCGACCGGCGGCGCCGTGCGCGACGAGCAGCTCGTTGATCTCGTCCTGCGAGGTCGACGGGCCGTCGGGCGACTTGCCCACATCGATGCGCTCGGCCTGCTCCGGCGCCAGGTCCAGCAGCTCCCGCGCCGAGAGGCGGTCGTGGACGACCACCTCGGCCCGCGCCAGCACCTCGGCCCCCCGAAGCGTGAGGAGCCCCGGATCGCCGGGACCTGCCCCGACCAGGTAGACGGTCATCGGCCGCCGCCCGCGCTGCCCGTCCCGTCGCCGGCCGCGCCATCGACCAGGCCGCGCAGCCGGGCCGCCAGCGCGGTGCCGACCTTCAGCGGGTCGTCACCGACCTCCACGCCGTGGTGGACGACCACCCGCCCGTCGGCGTCGGGCTCGCCGCCGAGGATCGCCCGCACGCTCACCACGGCAGGACCATCGAGTTCGCCCGACTCGTCGGGCAGCAACGTGGCGTGGGCGCCGGCGGGCAGCGTGCAGTCGCCGCCGAGCTCGGTCAGGAACGCCCGCTCCGCGTCGACGGCCCGCCGGCTCGGTGCGTGCTCCACGAGCGACAGGAGCGACCGGAGCTCGTCGTCGTCCCGCCGGCACTCGACCACCAGCGCGCCCTGCGCCACCTGCGGCACCATCAGCGTGGCCGGGAGGACGTCGGTCAGCCGGTCGGCCAGACCGAGGCGCTCCAGCGCCACGGCGGCCACGACGATCGCGTCGAAGTCCTCGGACTTGCGCAGGCGCGTGGCCATGTTCCCGCGCAGCTCGGCGAACCGGAGGTCCGGACGCAGGTGCGCCAGCTGCACCCGACGCCGGGCCGAACCGGTGGCGACCACACCGTCGGTCGGCAGGTCGACCAGCCGCGAGCCGACCAGCGCGTCGCGCACGTCGCCCCGCGCGGGCACGGCGGCGATGACCAGGCCGTCGGGTGTGCGGGCGGGCAGGTCCTTGCCCGAGTGGACCGCGACGTCCGCGCGTCCGTCGAGCAGGGCGGCCTGCACCTCCGTGGCGAACACGCCCTTGCCGCCGATCTCCGACAGCGGGACGTCGGTGCGGCGGTCGCCCTCGGTGCTGAGCGGCTCGACCGCCACGTCCACGTCGGGACGGACGGTTCGGATCAGCGAGGCGACGTGGTCGGCCTGCCAGCGCGCCAGCGGTGAGGCCCGCGTGGCGATCCGGACGAGCACCGGCGGCTCAGCGCCCGGTGGCGTCGTCGACGGGACCGGGCTCGGCGCCGTCGGCCAGGTCGAACAGGTCCCGCACCGAGTCGGCCAGCCGGTCGCCGAGCGACGAGCCGGCGGCGTCGCGGAGCCGGATGGTCGGCTCGTGGAGCAGCTTGGCGACCAGGCCGCGGGTCATGGACTCGACCGCGTCGCGCTGGGCGTCGGTCAGGCCGGCCAGACGACCGTTGGACCGCTCGAGCTCGGCGCAGCGGATGGACTCGGCGTGCTCGCGGAGGGCCGTGATCACGGGCGCCACGTGACGGGCGTTCGCTGCCGCGGCGTGGCGGACCAGCTCCTCCTCGACGATCTCGCGCACCGCGGCGACCTCGCGCCGGCGACCGGCGATGCCGGCCTCGGTGAAGGCGGCGACCGCGTCCATGTCCAGCAGCTCGACACCCTGCAGGTCGGCGACCGCGGGATCGATGTCGCGCGGCATGGCGATGTCGACCATGACCAACGGCTCGGCGCGACCGACGAGCGCCGGCGCGACCATCTCGGGGGTCACGACGGCATCGGGCGCCCCGGTGGCGGCGAACACCACGTCGGCGCCGGCCATGGCGGCCGGCAGGTCCTGGAGCCCCACGGCCCGCGCCGAGAGGTGCTCCCGCCCGGCGGTCGCCTGGTGCACCAGGTCCTCGGCACGCTCGAGCGTGCGGTTCGCGACGACGAGCTCGGCCACCCCGGCATCGGCCAGGAACGCGCCCATGCCCCGGCCCATCGACCCGGCACCAGTTCCTGCTCGCGCCAGACGCCGAAGGTGTAGTCG
>JAEZAI010000306.1 GCA_023427825.1 Actinomycetes bacterium | reverse complement strand
CCGCCTACGGTGCCCACTCGGGCATGGAGCCCGAGCTGACGTCCGGGGCCGAGCTGTCGGCGCTCGGCCCGGGTCCCGCCGTCGGCGACACGTTCCACGGCCACATCGGCCTGAACGTGTGCGGCCGCTTCCTGGCGCCGCCGGCCGCGTCGACCCCGGAGGACGGTTCGGCGACCTCGGGCGTGACCACCGACGGCCAGGGCGCCTTCACGGTGGCGACCCCGACCGAGGCGGTCGCCGGCCACCACGCCACGATCGGGACCCTGGCAGCGCAGGCCGGCATCGAGCTCGGCACCGGCAGCGTCACCTTCCCGCCCTCGACCGACCCCGCCCAGATCGACGTCGGCGGGACGAGCGTGGCGGTGGCCGGGCGGACGTTCGGGCCCGACTTCACCTGCGGCGGCACGCCCACCGAGGTGCAGCTGTGGGTGTACACCGCCGACGCGGTGGCGAGCGGCGACCAGGTCCGCAAGGTGGTGGAGGACCCCGCCGACGCGCCGATCGTCGAGGACGGCATGGCGTTCGTCATCGCCGTCACCCCCGAGTCGTCGCTGCCGACGCTGCCGCCCTCTGCGATCCTCTCCTGACGGGCCGGCCGGTGCCGACCGACCGGGCGGCTCGGTTCCGCCAGGTGCGTCCGGGCGGGCGAGACTGTCCGGCGTGAGAGTCGTCGCCGGTGCCGCCCGGGGTCGCCGCCTGGTCACCCCGCCGGGCCGCGACGTGCGCCCCACGCTGGACCGCGTCCGCGAATCGGTCTTCAACGCGCTCGGCTCGCTCGACGCCGTCCGTGGCGCCACGGTCGTGGACCTGTTCGCCGGCTCGGGAGCACTCGGCATCGAGGCGCTCAGCCGAGGTGCCGCGCACGCCACGTTCGTGGACTCGTCGCCGCGGTCGATCGAGGCCGTCCGCGCGAACCTCGACAGCACGGGTCTGACCGGGGACGCCACCGTGCTCCGCCGCGACGCGTTCGACGTCCTCGCCGCCGGCGCGGGCGCCTTCGGCCGGTCCGTCGACCTGGTGCTCGCCGATCCGCCGTACGAGTTCGACCGCTGGGCCGAGCTGCTGGTCGCCCTGCGTCCGACGCTGGCGGCCGATGCGGTGGTGGTCGCAGAGTCCGACCGCGAGCTCTCCGGCGAGGTCGGGGACGCGCTGGCGGAGCTGGGAGGGGGCATCCTGAGGGAGCGTCGGTACGGCGGTACGGTGGTGGCGATGTTGTCCTTCCAGGGGCTCCCGCCCTCCCGGCCCCAGCACGCCGGTCCCGCCGATCCCGGAGCAGCACCGTGACCACCGTCCTGTACCCGGGCTCCTTCGACCCGATCCACAACGGACACGTCGAGATCGTCGAGACCGCGGCGCGCCTGTTCGACCGGGTGGTGGTCGCCGCCATGCGCAACCCGCAGAAGGGCGAGCCGCTCTTCTCGCTCGAGGAGCGCCAGGAGCTGATCGAGGAGTCGCTCGCCCACCTCCCCAACGTGGAGGTCACGATGTTCTCCTCCCTGGTGGTCGACCTGGCACAGGAGGTGGGGGCCCACTTCATCGTCAAGGGCCTCCGTGCCGTGTCGGACTTCGAGTCCGAGCTGCAGATGGCCCAGATGAACCGCTCGATCAGCGGGGTGGACACCCTGTTCATCCCGTCGGCATCCAAGAACTCGTTCCTGGCGTCCAAGCTCATCCGCGAGGTCGCCCGCTTCGGGGGGAACGTGGAGACGATGGTGCCGGGACCGGTGTTCGACCGGTTGAAGGTTCGCTTCGGAGGTACCCGATGAGCACTCCGGCCGACGATCCGCGCCGCCCCGCCGTGCAGGGGGAGCGGACGGGCTCCGGCGAGCCGCGCCGCCAGCAGGCCACGCCGCGGCGCAGCGCCGGCGGCGACCAGTACCGGATGCCCGAGGCCCAGGAGATCCTGGAGCGGGTCATCGCGATCATCGACGCGGCGCCCGGCATGCCGATGTCGGCCTCGGTGAGGGTGAACCGCGAAGAGCTGCTGGAGCTCCTGGACGAGGCCGTGTCGCGCCTGCCCGACGAGCTGCGCTCCGCCCGCTGGCTGCTCAAGGAGCGCGAGGACTTCCTGGCCCGCACGCGGCGCGAGGGCGAGGACCTCATCGAGGACGCCCGCAGCCGCGTGGCGCAGATGGTGCAGCGGACCGAGGTGGTCAAGGCCGCCGAGCTGCGGGCGCGCCAGATCGTCGAGGAGGCCGAGGCCTCGTCGCGGCGCATGCGGCGCGAGACGGAGGACTACTGCGACCAGAAGCTGGCGAGCTTCGAGAACGTGCTCGCGCGGGTCGCCAAGTCCGTGGCCGCCGGTCGGGACAAGCTCGCCGCGCCCCGCATCGAGGAGGCGGAGCTCGCGGACCTGGACGACCCGCCGACCGGCTCGAACCCGGCCGTCTTCGATCAGGAGTCCTGATGACCGCCACGGTCGCCGGTCTTCGGATCGGCGTGGCGGAGCTGCGGCGCCATCCCGGCGACCGCATGGAGGTCGACCGCGACGTCGACCTGGACGGCATCGCGGTCAGCACCGCGGAGGTCCCGCCCGGCACGGCCGGCCACCTGGACGTGGTGCTGGAGTCGCTCTCGGACGGCATCACGGTGACGGGCACGCTCCGCGTCCCCTGGCACGGCCCGTGCCGCCGCTGCCTGGAGGACACGAGCGGGACCGCCGAGGTCGAGCTGCGCGAGGTCTTCTCGGACTCGCCGGTCGACGAGGACCTGCTGCCGCTCGACGGCGACGTCGTGGACCTCGGCCCGGTCGTGCACGACGCGGCGGTGCTGGCGCTGCCGCTCGCGCCGCTGTGTCGGGAGGACTGCGCCGGACCCGACCCCGAGCACTTCCCGGTCGCGACCGAGGGGAGCACGCCGCCGCCGGTCGATCCGCGGTGGTCGGCGCTCGACGAGCTGCGCTTCGACCCGGGACCGGACGATCAGCTAGAGTGATCCGTCGCCCGCCGGACGGGCGCGGGACCGCACGGTCCCCGGGACCTGAGCGGGACCCCTGACCGGCCGCCACGAGTTCCGGATCACCGACACCGACGCGCGAAGAGACCAACGATGGCAGTTCCCAAGAAGAAGACCTCCAAGGCGAAGAGCCGCAGCCGCCGGGCCTCCAACTGGACGCTCAAGGCGCCGTCTCGCAGCGTCTGCCCCCGTTGCAACGCCGTCAAGCAGCCCCACGTCGTGTGCGGGAACTGCGGTTGGTACGGCGGCCGGCAGGCCATCGACGTCGACTGAACGACGTTCAGCAATCGGCAGGCTCGGGGCCGAGGATCGCCGCCGTCGCCCGTCGGGAGCAGTTACAGTGACCGGCCACACGACCCCGGACCGGTGCCGGCGGTCGATCGACGACCCGGCTGAGCCCGGGTCCGAACGAGGAGAGCAGTAGCGACCGTGCCTGCGGAGACGCACGTCCAACAGGGCCCCATCGAGCGGCCGGAGGTCCTGCAGCTGGTGAAGGACCGCCTGGCCGACATCCTCGAGATCGACCCCTCGTCGATCGACGAGGGCGACTCCTTCGCCGAGGACCTGCACGCGGACTCGCTCGCGCTGATCGAGCTCGTCGAGGCGCTGGAGGACGAGCTGGGCGAGCGCAGCGTCGGATTCCGCATCGAGGACGAGGACCTCGAGGACCTGAAGACCGTGCGCGATGCCGTCGACTACGTCCTCGCCCGGCTCTGAGTCGGCCACGAGCGCTGCTCCGGGCACGGCGACCGAATCGGGCATCGACGTCGCCGTCCACGAACCACCTCGCGACGCGCTCTGCCGTCGGATCGACTACTGGTTCGACGACGACGACCTGCTCGACCTCGCCCTGCGCCACCGGTCGTGGTGCGCCGAGAACGGCGCGGTCGAGTCCAACGAGCGCCTCGAGTTCCTGGGCGACGCCGTCCTCGGCGTCGTCGTGACGGACCACCTCTACCGCAGCTCGCCGCGCTCCAGCGAGGGCGTCCTGGCCCGCCGCCGTTCCGAACTGGTCTCCGCGAACGCGCTCGCCGGCGTGGCCCGCAGCGTGGGCCTGGGCGACGTCCTGCTCCTGGGCAAGGGCGAGGAGGCCACCGGCGGCCGGTCCAAGACGTCGATCCTGGCCGACGCCATGGAAGGCGTGATCGGTGCGGTGTACCTGGACGGCGGCATCGAGGCGGCCCGGACCGTGGTGCTCGGCCTGCTCGACGAGCGGATCGACGGCGTCGTGTCGGGCGACGTGGCGAGCGACCACAAGTCGCGGTTGCAGGAGGTGGCGGCGCACCGCTTCGGCGAGCTGCCGCGGTACGAGCTGACCGAGGAGGGCCCGGAGCACGAGAAGGTGTTCCGGGCAGTGGTCCGACTGGGGGGCGAGCAGTGGGGCAGCGGCGAGGGCCGCACCAAGAAGGAGGCCGAGCAGGCAGCTGCCCGCGAGGCCACCGAGCACCTGTCGGGTGACGGCGGCGCGCCGTCGGTTCCCGGCGGTCGACACCCAGATCCTGGGGAGGGGAGATCCGATGCCTGAGCTGCCGGAGCTGGAGCTGCTCCGCCGAGACCTCGAACGGGAGGTCGACGACAAGAAGATCAAGGCCGTCGAGGTTCCCGGGACGGGCATGCTCAAGACGCCGGCCAAGAAGGCGTTCGCCACCACCCTGACCGGGGCGAAGGTCACGAGCGTCGACCGCAAGGGCACCCTGCTGGTGCTCGGCGTGGAGGACACCCACGTGCTGGTGCTGTCGCTCGGGGACAAGGCCCGGCTGCTCAAGGTCCAGGCCAAGGACCCGATCGACACCGGCACGGGCCTGGTGATCACCTTCACCCAGGGCGGTCAACTGCGATTGGTCGACCCCAAGAAGGGCTCCTCGATCGAGCTGCTGGCGGTCGACGCGCTGGACGAGGCGCACCCCGAGCTCGCCACGCTCGGCCTCGACGCCGTCGACGAGCCGATCTCGTGGACCACGTTCGGAGAGCAGCTGCTGCGCCGCGACGGCAAGCTCAAGTCGGTCCTCATGGACCCCACGTTCCTGGTCGGGATCGGGCCGATGTACTCCGACGAGGTGCTGTTCCACGCCGGGCTCCGCTACGACCGACAGACCACCAGCCTGTCCGCACAGGAGATCCGCCGGCTGTACCGCGCCGTGGTGGAAACCGTGCACGAGGCGGTCAAGTACGGTGGCACCACGCTGGGCGAGGACGGCTGGGTGCAGCTCTCGGGCAAGCCGGGGGAGTACGGCGAGTACCTGACCGTCTACAAGCGGGACGGTGAGATGAGCCCCCGGGCGCGGGGCCCGATCGTCAAGGCCCGCTTCGGCAGCGGCTACACGTACTACTGCGAGCAGACCCAGGTCTGAGCCGGGAGAGCTGTGTTCCTCAAGACGCTGCAGATCAAGGGGTTCAAGTCCTTCGCCGAGGCGGCGACGCTGACGCTGGAACCCGGCGTGACGGTGGTGGTCGGGCCGAACGGCTCCGGGAAGTCCAACGTGGTCGACGCCATCGGGTGGGTGCTCGGGGCGCAGGCGCCGTCCGCCGTGCGCTCCCAGAAGATGGACGACGTCATCTTCGCCGGGACCTCCAAGCTGCCGCAGCTCGGGCGGGCCGAGGTCTCGCTCACGATCGACAACTCCGAGGGACTCCTCCCCATCGAGTTCACCGAGGTGACGATCACGCGCCTGCTGTTCCGCTCCGGTGACAGCGAGTACGCGATCAACGGCGTGCCGTGCCGGCTCCTCGACATCCAGGAGCTGCTCTCGGACAGCGGCGTGGGCCGCCAGCAGCACGTCATCATCTCCCAGGGCAACATCGACGGCGTCCTCAACGCCCGTCCCGAGGAGCGGCGCCTCATCATCGAGGAGGCCGCCGGCGTCCTGAAGTACCGGCGTCGCAAGGAGCGCGCCGAGCGGCGCCTGCAGGCGACCGAGGCCAACCTCACCCGCATCAACGACCTGCTGCGAGAGGTGCGCCGCCAGCTGCGCCCGCTCGAGCGCCAGGCCGACGCGGCGCGTCGTCACGGCGACCTCGTGGCCGAGCTCGGCGCGCTGCGGATCCACCTGGCCGGCCGGGAGCTCCTGCGCCTGCGCAACCAGCTCGAGGAGTCGTCGCGCACCCAGGCCCAGCTCCGGGGAGAGGACCAGCGGCTGCGTGCGGTGCTGTCGGAGCTCGACGCCCGGATCCTGGCGGCCGAGGCGCAGCTGTCGGCGCTGGGCGGCCGGGACCTGGGCGACGTGCTCGTCCGGTACGAGAAGCTGGCGGAGAAGGGCCGGGGCCAGCTGGCGCTGCTCGCCGAACGCCGGCGCAACCTGGACCGCG
>JAEZAI010000249.1 GCA_023427825.1 Actinomycetes bacterium | reverse complement strand
ATCGGGCCCAGGTCGATGCCGTGGGGCTCGGCGCGGACCTTCTCCAGCGTGATCCCGTCGGGCACCTCGCCGTAGCGGTCGCCGAACGGCCCGGTCCGCAGCGTGAGGTCGACCAGCCGCTCGGGTCCCGCGTTGGGCAGCCCCTCGCGCTCGTACCCGTCGCGGAGCTCGGCGCCGTCGAGCCCGTGGACCGACGCCATCACGTCGAAGAAGCCGTCGTCGATCGCGGCGACGTCGACGTCCTCGGCGGGCTGACCCAGGCAGGCACCCGCCAACCGGATCAGGATCTCCCACTCCTCGGGCCGTCCGTCGGTGGGCGGGAAGATCGCCTCGGAGAACTTCGCTGCGCTCCCGACGGCGAAGTTCCAGATGAGGTCGTCGTGGTGCGCCTGCTCCAGCGGTGACAGACCCGGCAGGATCACGTGGGCGTGGCGCGTGGTCTCGTTGATCCAGTTGTCCACGCTGATCATGCAGTCCAGGCCGCCGAGCGCCGCGTCCAGGCGGTCGCCCTCGGGCGCCGAGAGGACGGGGTTGCCGGCCACCGTGAACAGCGCCCGGATCTGACCCTCGCCCGGCGTGGCGATCTCCTCGGCCAGGCAGGACACCGGCACGTGCCCGAGCACCTCGGGAGCGCCGCGCACGCGGCTGCGCCAGCGGCCGAAGTTCGCCACGCCGTGCTCGAGCTCGGGCATCAGGAGGTCGGTCACCGGCCACGCCGACGCGCGGGGGAACATCGCACCGCCGACGGTGTCGAGGTGGCCCGTGAGGATGTTGACCACGTCGACGAGCCAGCTGGCCAGCGTGCCGAACTCCTGGTTGCACGTGCCGATCCGGCCGTAGAGGACCGCCCGCTCGGTGCCGGCGAGCTCCCGGGCGAGCCCGCGGATCCGCTCGGCCGGCACGCCGGTGACGCCGGTGACGCGCTCGGGCGTCCAGTCCGCGACGAGGGCCCTCACGTCGTCGAGCCCGTCGAGCCACTCGCCCGCGGCGCCCGGTGCGACCAGGTCCTCGGCGAACAGCACCTGCACCACCGCCATCAGCAGCGCGGCGTCGGTGCCCGGCACGATCGGCAACCACTCGTCGGCCCGTTCGGCCGTCCCCGTGCGCCGTGGGTCGATCACGACCACGCGACCGCCCCGGTCGCGGATGGCGGCGAGCTCGCCCATGACGTCGGGACACGCCATGAGCGACCCCTGCGACGCGTGCGGGTTGGCACCCATCATCACGATCAGGTCGGTGCGGCGGATGTCGGGCACGGGGATCCGCCACATGCCGCCGTACATCAGGTGCGAGCTCACGTTCTTGGGCCACTGGTCGACCGTGCCCGGCGAGTAGATCATCGGGATCCCCGACATGCCGATCAGGATCCCGATGTAGCGGCTCAGGCTCAGCGCGTGGGCCAGCGGGTTGCCGACGTACGCGGTGACCGCACCGATGCCGTGCTCGGCGATCACCGGGAGGAGCAGCTCGCTGCAACGCCGGAACGCCTCGTCCCTGCTCACCTCGCGCCACTCGTCGCCCTCGCGCACGACCGGCGCCCGCAGGCGGTCGGGGTCGTGGTGCAGGTGCCCGAGCGTGGTCCCCTTGGGGCAGAGGTAGCCCTTGCTCCACACGTCGCGGCGGTCGGCCCGGATCAGCTCGACGCGCTGCTCGCCGGTCCCGGCGTCGGTGCCGACGTGGACCTCGAGCCCGCACATGGCCTCGCACAGCGGACACGTCCGCAGGTGGACGGTCCGTTCAGCATCGTGTTCCGACATGAGCCCCCCGATGTCGTCCGTGCTCCCCGCCCGGCCCGCTCTGTCCCCGGATCCCGGGGTGTTCGCCCCAGGATCTGGGAACAGAGCAGGCGCGGCGAGAGGCGACGGTGTTGATGGTCAGTCGATGATGGCCTGGACCACCAGCTGCTTGAGCTGCGTGCGGATCGGATAGGTGCTCGACGGCAGCAGCTGGGTGTAGAAGGCGACCGTCATGTCCTCGACCGGGTCGATCATGAACGCGGTCGACGCCGCGCCACCCCAGCCGAACTCGCCCACCGACGCCGGCGAGCGGTAGGCGACCGGGTCCAGCACCACGCTGAAGCCCAGGCCGAACCCGACCCCGTCGAACGTCGTCTCGGCCCACGTCGACTGGCCGAACGCCTCCAGGTCGACGCCGCCGGGCAGGTGGTTGCGCGTCATGTAGTCGACCGTGCGGGGCGACAGCAGCCGCACCCCGTCGAGCTCGCCCCTGCGACGCAGCATCTCCATGAAGCGGTGGTAGTCCCCGGCGCTCGACACCAGGCCGCCACCGCCGGAGAGGAACTCCTGGGGCTTGGTGGCCGCGCCGCCGCCCTGGTCCCATCGCAGCGCTCGGCCGCCCTCCCCGAAGGGGACGTAGAGCGCGGCCAGCCGGTCGACGTCGTCGCCCTCCACCCAGAACGTGGTCTCGTCCATGCCGAGGGGCTGGAAGATCCGGGTCCGCAGGAACTCGTCGAACGACATGCCCGACCACACCTCGACGAGCCGGCCGAGCACGTCGGTGGCCACCGAGTAGTTGAAGGACGTGCCGGGCTGGAACACGAGCGGGAGCCGCGCGATCGCGTCGATCGTCGCTGCGGTGTCCATGCCCTTGGGCGAGCCCCACTCGAAGCCGTGGTTGCGGTACATCGCGTCCACCGGGTGCTGGTGGTGGAAGCCGTAGGTCAGGCCCGCGGTGTGGGTGAGCAGGTGCCAGATCCGCATGGACCCGAGCTGCGGCTCGAGCTGCGGCGAGCCGGCGGAACCGCCCTTGTAGACCTTGGTGTCGGCGAATGCGGGGAGGTACCACTTGACGCGGTCCTTGAGCTCGAACGCCCCCTCCTCGTAGAGCATCATCGCAGCGACCGAGGTGATCGGCTTGGTCATGGAGTAGATGCGGAAGAGCGTGTCGGAGGTGACCGGCAGGCCCGCCTCGACGTCGCGGTGCCCGGAGGAGGCGATGTGGGCTACCCGGCCGTGGCGCGACACCACCGCCAGCCAGCCCGGCAGTCGCCCGTCCTCCACGTAGCGTGCGAAGTGCGCGTCGATCCGCTGCAGCCGCTCGGCGTCCAGGCCGACCTCGATCGGGTCGACCTCCACCTTCAGATCCGCCATGCCGGTCCCCCGTTCGTGCTGGGCCCCCGACCGCACGCCCCGTGCGACCGCCCTCGGGCGACCTTAGTTCCGGAGGTAGCCGAGCTGGCGGGCCTCGTCCGCCAGCCGCTCGCGGTGATCCGGATGGGCGATCGCCACCAACCGCTGCGCCCGCTCCGACAGCGACGCGCCCCGTAGCTCGGCCACGCCCCACTCGGTCACCACCTTGTCGACCGTGTTCTTGAGCGTGGTCACCACCGAGCCGGGCGTCAGGCAGCTCACGATGCGACTCCGGCCGTCCCGCGTGGTCGAGCGCGTGACGAGGAACGCCGAGCCCTCGGCGCTGTACATGGCGCCGCGGGCGAAGTCCGCCTGCCCGCCGGAGCCGGACCAGTACCGGCCGGCGATGGTCTCGGACGCGGCCTGGCCGAGCACGTCGACCTCGGTGGTCGCGTTGATCGAGACCATCCGAGGTTCCTGGGCGATGATGCGCGGGTCGTTGACCCAGTCCACAGCCAGCAGCTCGACCACGGGGTTCGCGTCCAGGAAGTCGTAGAGACGCCGGGTGCCGAGCGCGAACGTCGTGACGCTGCGGTTCGAGTGCCGACCCTTGTGCACACCGTTGACCACGCCGGACTCGATCAGGTCGACGAAGCCGTCGGAGAACAGCTCGGTGTGCACGCCGAGGTCCTTGTGGCTGTGCAGCGACGCCAGCACCGCGTTGGGGATGGAGCCGATCCCGGCCTGGATGGTGGCCCGGTCGGGGATGCGCTCGGCCACCAGGCCTGCGATGGCCCGGTCCACGGCATCGGGCTCGGCCGGCTCCACCTCCACCAGCGGTCGGTCGACCCGGCACCACCCCGCGACCTGCGACACGTGCACGGTGTTGTGCCCGAACGTGCGCGGCATGTGGTCGTTGGCCTCCAGGAACACCGGCCAGGTGCCCAGGAACCGACCCACGTAGTCGGCGTTCGTGCCCAGGCTGAAGTACCCGTGGCGGTCGGGCAGCGACGACGCCGCCACGATCAGGGGCCGGCGGACCGCGTGGCGGAGCAGGTGGGGCACCTCGCTGAAGTGGGCGGGCACGAGCTCGATGCCGCCCTCCAGGAAGTGCCGGCGCGTGATCGCCGACAGGAAGTACGAGATGTGGCGGAGCCGGTCGCCGTAGCGGCCGTCCAGGTAGCCGCGGTCCACGAGCGCGTGCATCTGGTGCACGCGCACGCCGTCGATGTCGCCGGCCGCAGCGGCGGCCTCGATCGCGTCGAGCACGGCCACGGGTTCGCCCGCGGCGAGCGGCACGACCAGGTCGGTGTCGGGCCCGACGAGGTCGAGGACGGCGTCGGGCGGCACCGCGTCGGGGCCGGTGACGGACCCCACGATCGCCTCAGTCGGCGACGAGCGTGGTGACGGCGTCCAGGTACCGGGCCGTGCCGATGATCGGCGCGATGGCGGCGAGCACGGCGTCGATGTCGTCGACGCTCACCTCGTCCTCCATCAGCTCAAGGTTGACCTCCCAGCCGATCTTGGGCATGCCCGATGCGGCCATCGCGGCGACGCGCACCAGGTGGAGGGTCCGGAGGTCGAGCGCCCCGGCGTCCTCGACGACGTTGCTGTTGAGCTTGGCGGCCACGCCGAGTGCGTTGGGCATGCCGGCCAGGCGCTCCCGGATCGCCTCGATGTCCGCCCGCTCGGCGGCCTCGACCTCTTCCTGGGTGCTGGTCTCGTCGCTCACGACGCCTCCGTCGGCTGGTCGTCGCCGCCCCGCTCCTCGGGGCCACGTCCGATTCCTCACGCTATCGGCCCTGCCCCGCGCTCCAGCGTTCCCTGCCGGTCCGCTCGGACGCCGCCGGGCGTCAGCGGATGCGCTGGAAGCCCTCCTCGAAGAGGTCGACCAGCTCGTCGGTGGTGGCGAACTCCGCTGCGGGGACCCATCGTCCCCAGGGCCGGTTCCACCAGTCGTCCGCGGGGTTCCCGTCGTCGTCCACCGTGAAGCCCTGCCACGCGACGTAGGCGTAGGGTTCGGTGTCGGTGTCGTCGCCCGGCGACACCCCGACCACGATCTCGCCCCGCACCTCGTCGGGCACCGTGACCGCCAGGTCGAAGTGCTCGGGCCACAGCGTCGGCTCGTTGGAGACCTCGCCGTGGGCCGCGACGAAGCGCTCGAGCGCCTGGTTCCCGAACTCGTACCAGTCGGCGATCAACGTCACTGCAGCGGGGTCCAGATCCAGCGGGCGGTCGAGGTCGACCTGCGTGGCGGGCTCGTACACCGGCGGCGCGCCCGGCTCGACATCCACGAGCTCGGCTGCGTCACGGACGGTGGTGACCGGCCGTGCGATGCGCTCGTCGCCGACGATCAGCACGATCTCGGTGCCCTCGATGCGGGCGCACCGCTTGGCGCCGTCCACGATCGCCCACGGCGTGGCGATGCCGCCGGGAGTCGTGCGGAGGCCGATCCGCCCGGTGTGGCGGTACTCCTCGGCCGCGAGCACCTGCTCGGCCAGCTCGTGCAGCCCGCGACGCGTGCGCGCGAGCGCCTCCGGCTCCACGGGTGCGAGGGCCTCGAGCGGGTTGGTCTGCACGGCTCCCGGTCTACCCGATCGCCTCGCTCGGTCGCGCCCGGGTGCTGCTAGAACCGTGCCCCGTACGGACCGACGCGGCGGACGGGGGGCAAGCAGCGATGACCGACCAGCAGGACGACCTGCTCCAGGCACTGGCGACGGCGGTCGCCCCCGACCGCGTCCTCGGTCCCGACGCCGCAGGCGACGACTACGGCCACGACGAGTGCCTCACCGTCGCCCCCCGACGACCGGCGGCCGTGGTGCTGCCCGAGTCGACCACCGAGGTCGCGGCCGTGGTGCGGATCGCCGCCGAGCGGGGCGTCCCGATCACCGCCCGCGGCAGCGGCACGGGGCTGTCGGGCGCCGCG
Source organism: Actinomycetes bacterium (assembly GCA_023427825.1). Taxonomy (GTDB): domain Bacteria; phylum Actinomycetota; class Acidimicrobiia; order Acidimicrobiales; family Microtrichaceae; genus Dermatobacter. The sequence goes on along the minus strand of JAEZAI010000249.1, from coordinate 1,144 downwards.
ACGCCCGCGGACGGCGCCGTCGTCGTCAGCTTCGAGCGCATGAACGCCGTGCTGGAGCTCGACCGCGACAACCACGTCGCCGTCGTCCAGCCCGGCGTCCGGCTCAACGAGCTCGACGAGATCACCGCCGAGGCCGGGCTCGTCTACCCGGTGTACCCGGGCGAGTACTCGGCGAGCCTGGGCGGCAACATCGCGACGAACGCCGGCGGCATGCGCGCCGTGAAGTACGGCGTGACCCGCCACCAGGTCCTCGGGCTGGAGCTCGTGCTGGCCGACGGCCAGGTGATCCGGACCGGCGGCAAGTTCGTGAAGGCCACCACCGGCTACGACCTCACGCAGCTGGTGATCGGCAGCGAGGGCACGCTCGCACTGGTGACCGAGGCGACCCTGCGGCTCTACCCGCGCGCGGCGCACCAGGCCACGGTCCTGGCACCGTTCACCACGCTCGAACAGGTCACGGCCGCCGTGCCCCGCATCATCGACTCGGGCGTGTCGCCGCTGATCCTCGAGTACATCGACATCCTGACCATGTCGGCCGTCGCCAGCTTCACCGGTCTGGAACTCGGCATCCCGCAGGAGATCAAGGACACCGCGCTCGCGTACCTGGTCGTGGTGCTCGAGAACACCGACGGGACCCGGCTCGACGACGACATCCAGTCGCTCGCGAGCCAGCTCCACGAGCTCGGCGCGATCGACGCCTACGTCCTGCCGCCGGCCGCGGCGGGCCAGCTGATCGACGCACGGGAGAAGGCGTTCTGGATGGCCAAGGCCAACGGCGCCGACGACATCGTGGACATCGTGGTGCCCCGGGCCCAGATCCCCGAGTTCATGGAAAAGGTCGCGGCGCTGGCCGGCGAGCACGAGGCATGGATCGCGGGCTGCGGGCACGCCGGCGACGGCAACGTGCACCTGGGCATCTTCTGCGCCGACGACGAGCGGCGGTCCCGCCTGCTCACCGCCCTGTTCGCAGCCGGCGTGGGCCTGGGCGGCGCGATCTCCGGCGAGCACGGCATCGGTGAGGCCAAGCAGGCCTACTTCCTGGAGCTCGAGGACCCGGCGAAGCTGGCGCTCATGCGCCGGATCAAGGCCGCGTTCGACCCCGACGGCATCCTCAACCCCGGCACCCTCCTGGGCTGACGCCCGG
>JAEZAI010000217.1 GCA_023427825.1 Actinomycetes bacterium | reverse complement strand
TGCCTGCACCCTTCCCGGCGAGGGCTGCGACCCGGTTGACTTCTGGTCATGGGAGGACTCGCCTACCGCCTCCGGTGCTCGTTGAGGTCCCGTCGAGGTGCGGCCGTCGCCACGACCGTCGTCGTCGGCGTCGTCGGGGGGCTGGCGCTCGCGCTCGCCGGCGGCGGGGCCCGGACGCTGTCTGCGCCCGACCGCTACACGACCGCGGTCGGACGGGGCGCCGATGCGACGGTCGCCCAGCAGGGGCTCGACGACGGCGCAGCCGTGATCGGCTCGCTGCCCGAGGTCCGTTCGGTCGAGTCGGCGTCGTTCGTGTTCGGCGGGCTGGTCCCCCTCGACGGGGACGAGCCGATCGACGCGCTGGTGTTCGCCGGCACTCCCGCCGTGTCCGGCGACCGCATCGTGGCGGGCGAGGCGCCGGACCCGTCGCGACCCGGCGACTTCTGCGCGTCCGCGGGTTTCGTCGAACGGCTCGGAGGTCGCATCGGCCAGCGGTTCTCGCTGGTCACGATCACCCAGGCCACCGCCGACCGGAGCGGCTTCGACGTCGAGGCACCCGACGGGCCCTCCCTCCCGGCGCGGCTCGTGTGCACGATGTCCGGTCCGTCGGACCTCCAGGAGGGCTACGCCATCGCCGTGTTCCCCCGGTCGCTGCTCCTCGCAGGTGACGTCGGCATCGCGGACACCGTCCACCTGGTGGACCTGGTACCAGGCACGCGGGACACGGCGCTGCAGAGGGAGCTCGACGCCACCGGGAGGGGCCCGTTCCAGGTGCAGCCCTCGGAGGTGGTGCCCGACACGGTCCGTTCCGCCGTCCAGGCCCGCGGGATCGGCATCGCGGTGGTGGCCGCGATCGTGGGGATCGCAGCACTCGTGGTCGGCGGGCAGTTCGTGTCCCGCCGGTACCGGCTGTCACCGGGCGAGCGCACGGGCCTCCACGCGATTGGCCTGACCAGGCGCCAGCTCACGGCGGAGCCGGTGGTCCGCGCCGCGCTGCCGGTCGTCGCCGGCGCCGTGCTGGCCTCGGTGCTCGCCGTGGCCACCTCGCGCTGGTTCCCGCTGGGCTTCGTCGACGTCGTCGAGCCGTCACCGGGGACGCAGATCGACCCGATGATCCACGGGTTCGGCCCGGTGGCGATCGCCGTCGGCGTCCTCGCCTGGACCGCGGTGGCGTTGCGTGGAGTCAGGGAGCACGGGGGGCACGCACACACCCTGGAGGCGCTCGGGCCGCGCGCACGGCCACTGGGCGCGGTGATCGGCGTCCGCTTCCTGACCTTCCCTGGCGAGACGCGCACGACGGTGGCGACGTTCATCGGTCTCTCGTTCCTCGCCACCGTCGCCGTCGGTGCGCTGACCTTCGGCGCCAGCATCGACCGGCTCGTCCACACGCCGCAGTGGTTCGGTTCGTCCGACGTCATGACCGGCGAGGGCGGCGACACGATCGAGCCCGAGCTGCTCCGGGCGATCCGGGACTCCGAAGCCGTGAGGTGGATGGCGGTCGCCTGGACCGAGTCGGTGACGATCGACGGACGGGGGATCGACGTCGTCGGCGTGACGCCCGAGCGGGGGGACTTCGAGCCTGTGGTCCTCTCGGGGCGGGCGCCGATCGCCGAGGACGAGATCGCGTTCGGGCGTGTCACCGCCGACGATCTCGGAGTGGGACCCGGCGACCGGGTGACCCTGCGACACGGCGGCGGCGAGGTGTCGGCGCGGGTGGTCGGGATCGTCGTCGTGCCCGGCGTCGGCGGCGCGGACGGCGTCGGTCAGGACGCGCTGGTCACCGGGGCCGCGCTCGAGCGGCTGGCACCCGGTGCAGAACCGAACACGGTCCTGGCGGGCCTGCTCACACCGTTGTCGACGTGGCGTCCCCGGTTCGTCGCCGACACAGGGGGCGAGGCGGGGGCCGGTGACGCCCCGTCGAGCATCATCAACCTCGACCGGATCCGATCGCTCCCGACCGTCCTCGCAGCGTGCCTGGCCGCGTTCGCGGCGCTGACGCTCGCCCACCAGCTGTTGACCGCGTCACGTCGCCGACGTCCCGACCAGGCCGTGCTCGCAGCACTCGGCGCTCGACCGGGCTGGCGCGCCGCGATCGTCGGCTGGCAGGCGATCATGCTCGCCGTGGCGGCGGTGGTGGTCGGCGTGCCCCTCGGGATCATCGGGGCGCGGACCGTCTACCGCAGCTTCGTCGGACGCATCGGGACCGTGGACGAGCTGACCGTCCCCGCTGCGTGGCTGGCCGTCGCCGCCGTGGCGACCGTGGGTGTGGCGCTGCTCGTGGCCGCACCAGCGGCGTGGCGTGTCGCACGGGCGCGACTCGCCGCCGATCTCACTCGGGAGTGAGCCCGGCGCGGATCAGGGCATGGAGCCCGCGAAGCGGGCCTCGTCGCGCAGGTCGGCGACGTCGTCGTCCGCGGCGGCCTGCGCGGCGCGCTTCTTCCACACGACGATGCCGATCGCGGCGAGCAACCCGAGGAGCAGCAGCACCAGCAGCTTCTTGCGGCCCTTGCCGGCGGCCGCGGCCACCTCGACCGCCGGCCCGGAGTCGACCTCGCGCTCCGGACCGATGTGCTCGGCCACGGACTTGGCCTTCTCCGCTGCGATCGCTGCGCCCTCCACCACGGCGGCGGTGGTCCCGGCCAGCGTGGCCACGTGACGGAGGTCGGAGGAGATCTTGCGGGCTCGGCTCATGCCGTCAACCTACCCGGAGACTGCGGCCCTGGGGCTCAGTCGACCGTGATCCGGGCGAAGAGCTCCATCTTGCGCTCCTCGAACGTGTCG
>JAEZAI010000197.1 GCA_023427825.1 Actinomycetes bacterium | reverse complement strand
GCGCCGCCCGGCGCCCCGTGGGGGGGGGGGGGGCCCCCCCCCGCCGCGTCATCCGGAGGGGGCCGCGGTTCGGCCCGGCCGAGTCAGGAGACGGTGATCTCCCGGGTCATGCCGACCATGATGTGCGGCTTCCCCTCCCCGGCGGTGTCGGGGAGCATGCAGTAGAGGAGGTAGCGACCGGGCTCCTCCGGCATGGTCGTCCACACGGTGCGACCGGGCTCGACGTAGCCGAGTCCGCCGCCACCGGTCAGCGGACCGCTCTCCTTGTCGCTGCCCTCGATGACGGCGAGCGCCTGGTCGACGGTCTGGCCCTCCCCGAGTCGGGCGATCGCCAGCTCATGGGTCTGCTCCCCGTCGTTGCGGACCGAGACCCGCTGGCCGGCCTTGACCTTCTCGGGCACGACGAAGGCGAAGTCCATCAGCTGCACGTCGGCGTCGTCGACCTCCGGGGCCGATCCCGCACCGTCCTTGGGCACGACGGTGAACGGCTTGACCATCCCCTTCATGGCGTGCGGGACGCCGTCGGCCCCGGGGATCAGGCAGATGAGGAGGTAGTCGCCCGGCTCGAGGTACTGCGTGGCGGTGACGCTCGCGCCGGGCGCCGCGCCGTTGGCTCCGCCGAAGCCCTCGATGGTCTCGAAGATCTTGCTGCCGGTCGGATCCTCCACGGCGAGGCCGACGAGGTCGTCGAAGGTCATGCCCTCGGGCATCCGGATGATCGACGCCTGGTGCTCCTCGGCGCCCATGTTGGTGAGGACCAGCTCCACCGGGCCCTCCTCGATCTCCTGGATCGTCGTCTCGAAGCTGTACTCCGCGTCACCGCCGGGGACCTTCACGGCGATCTTCTGCGCCTCCGGCGCGTCGCCGTGGTCGTGCTGGGTGTGGTCGGTCTGCTCGGCGTCGTCCCTGCCGGCTGCGGCGGAGTCGGTGTCGCCGCACCCGGCGAGGGCGAGGGAGGTGAGGACCACGCCCGCCGCCAGCACGGCGGCGAGCGGTCGGGCGCGCCGGCGACCGGAACCGGGCACGGGCACGGGCACGGGCACGGGCCGTTCCGGCGCCGGGCCGGAGGGGGGAACCAGGGTGTCGGTGTTGCGGAAGCGGGTGGGCACGTCCATCGGACGCTCCTTTCAACGAGTTGCTGCACTCGTTGTCGCATCCGCCGCTGGACGGCCACTCGCCGCCCGCTTGACGCGCCGGAGCCCCGCAGGGACGGCGCGGCCGCCGTCCGGTCAAGCGAGCGTCGAGCGGTCCGCTCCCACGTCCACCTCGACCGAGCGCCGACTCAGGCGGATGCGCCCGTCAGACCGGCTCCCGACGCCAGAACAGGTGGTGGGTGACGCCGCTGCTCGGGCTGGTCACGGTCTCGAGGTGGAACCGGTCGAGCAGCTCCTCGGGCGCCTCCCAGAGGCGTTCGCCGCGTCCCAGCTCGATCGGCACGACCGCCACGTGCATCGTGTCCACCAGGTCGGCGTCGAGGAACTCGCGAACCGTGGCGACCCCACCGCCGAGGCGGACGTCCTTGCCGTCGGCGGCGTCGCGCGCCCGAGCCAGCGCCTCGGCCGGGGTGGCGTCGAGGAAGTGGAAGGTGGTGTCGGCGAGCGAGAAGGAGGGCCGGGGGTGATGCGTGAGGACGAAGACCGGCGTGTGGAACGGCGGGACGTCACCCCACCAGCCCGTCCACTCCTCGTCCTCCCACGGACCGCGCTGCGGCCCGAACTTGTTGCGGCCCATGATCTCGGCACCGATGTTGTTCGAGAAGTCCCGGGTGAAGTAGTCGTCGAGCCCGCGGGTTCCGCCGGGGTGGGTGCGGTTGGGCCAGCTCGCGGTGGCGCCCGCCCACGCGGCCAGCACGCTGGGGTCCGCGTGCCCGAACGGCCGCTCGAGCGACTGCCCCTCACCGGCGCCGAATCCGTCGCTCGACAGCATGAAGTTCTGGACTCGGAGCAGTTGCGACATGCGCGTCCTCCTCGTGGCTCAGCTCTCGGGGACCGGTGCGGCCAGTCCCGATTCGGCGTACCTGGCCTGGGTCTCGGCGAAGGCGTCCCAGTCCCATGGCACCGGCGCACCGGCAAGTGCCGGTTCGAGGCGCGAGAGCGACGTGTGCAGCCCGACCAGCCAGCACCCGTCGATCGCGGCGCCCACGTCGCTCACGTGCTGGGTGAGCCGCAGGACGCAACCGGACTCCACCGCCTCGAGCTCCCACAGGAGGGTGGATCCGGGCACGACGTGGGTGTGCTCGAGGAGGACCGGCGCGTCGATGCGCAGGAACGTGACGGACATGGGCGGCGGTTCCCCGCTCGTCGACGTGAACACCATCTCGCCGCCCTCGCGCAGGTCGACGGTGATGTCGGCATCGAACGGCAACCACCAGTCCGCCAGGCGCTCAGGGTTGGTGACGGCGTCCCAGACTGCGGCCACCGGGTACGGGAGGTGGCGTTCGAAGCGGATCGTGCCACCGTGGGCAGTCCGCTCGAGGGTGCCGTCGCGCGAGGCGACGGGTCGGTCGGTCATCTGGATCCCTTCGGGGTCGTGCGGACGGGTTCGGTCGTGCGTGCCAGGTGTCGCTCGAGGGAATCGAGCCGGTTGGCCCACTCCCGGCGGTACGGCTCGAGCCACTCGTCCAGCTCCATCAGCGGTTCGGGTCGGAGTCGGTAGAACCGACGCTGCGCGTCCCGCCGCACCCCGACGAGTCCGGCGTCGCGCAGGACCTTGAGGTGCCGTGACACTCCGGGCTGGTGCATGCCGACCTCATCGACCAGTTCGCCGACCGACCGCTCCCCGTCGCGGACCGCGTCCAGGATGCGACGCCTGGTGGGGTCGGCGATCACGTCGAGGACGGCGAGCGTGGCGGGCATGTACCCCACCATACACTTTGCCATATATATGCGCAACCGGATGTACGGCGCCGGCGTCGCGCCGGCTACGGCGTCACGGCCACGGCCGGCTTCCGCAGCAGCACGCTCTGGCACGTGAAGCCGAGCCCGCCGTGCTCGTCGAAGAGGTGGGCGGAGCTCGTCGCCGCACCGAGCGACCCCGCTCGGGACGTCGTGCGAAGGCCGAGCCACTCGCCCGACATGGGGCGATGCACGTGGATCGTGGTGTCGGCGTTGATCGCGGACACCGGCGGCTCGTCGGGGACGTCGGCACCCGCCGCCATCCGGAGGAGGAAGGGCGCGGCGTAGGTCCAGTCGGTCAGCGCAGCGGTCGCGACGAAGCCCGAGGCGGTCTCCCCTTCGACCACGGGCACGGCGAGCCGGAACCAGACGGTCTCGTCCTCGACCGAGGCGTGGAGGTCGATCGCGTGGTGGAAGGCCGGCTCCTCGGCGCCGGGCTGCGTGTACGGCGACCACGCCGTGGTGTCGGGCCCCGGGGACTGCGGCGCAGGAGCGGGGTGGTCGAGGACGTCGACGCCGTCGACAGGCACCTCCTCGGTCCGGAACCGGAGCGCGGTCGCTCGGACGCACAGCTCGTCGCCGGCGTACATCGCGACGTCGACGAGGTCGGAGCTCCTCCCGGAGCGAGCCGAGGTCGTCTCCACCCGCAACGGCGCCATGGGCGCCGCACGCATCATGTCGACGGTCAGCCTGACGACCTGGCGCGGGACGGTGCTGTCGTGGCGCTCGGCCGCCCGTGCGATCGCGGCCAGCATGGCGCTGCCGTGCAACGTGCCCGCGTACCACGGACCCCGCGTCAGCGGACCCGGGACGAGGAGCTCCCGGTCGAGCCGGAACAGCGGCTCCTCCCGCTTCGGCGTGTACGTGGCGGTCACGGCTGTCAGCACCTCGAGATTCGGTGTCCCGGGCGTCCTCCTGAACCCGGCGACATGGACGGTGCCCGACCGTAGACGGATCGGTCAGCAGAGCCGGAAACGCGCCCCTCAGCGCCGCTCGTCGCCCCGAGGTGAGACACATGCCGAGCGCGTTCGACGACGACCCCAGCGGTACCGGGGCAGTTCAGGCCGTCCTCGGGTAGGAGGTGGGGATGAGCAGCTCCACCGTCGAACGTGCGCTCGCGCAGATCACCGCTCTGCTCGGGCAGGTCACTCCCGGGGACCTCGAGCGACCGACTCCGTGTTCGGAGTGGTCCGTCGCCGATCTCTCCGACCACGTGGTCAACAGCGTCGCCGGCATGGTCGCCATGGCGCGGGGCGGCCAGCCCGACTGGTCGAACGCAGCCCACCACGACGACCCCGCCGCCGCGCTCCAGCGCGAGGGCCGGGAGTTGATCGACGCCCTGAGCGCGGACAGCGCGACGTTCCCGGAGGGGATGGCAGCCGCCGAGCTCGCCGTGCACACCTACGACGTCGCCACGTCCCTCGGACGATCGACCGCCGACCTCGATCCCGAGGTCGCCGAGACGGGTCTCGCGTTCATGAGCGCCTCCATGACCGACGACATGAGAGGCAGTGCCTTCGGACCGCAGCAACCGGCGCCCGACGACGCCACCGCGTACGAACGCATCGCCGCGTTCGCCGGCAGACCCGTCTGACCACGCAACGCCGTCTGAGCTGCGGACGACGGCACCCTCGTGGATCTCCGCCTGAACGGTGCCGCGGAGCCGGCGGTCGTGCGCCGCTAGGACACCTCGCGGATCGTCTGGTTGCCGGAGTCGGACACGTAGAGCGCGCCGGTGGCGCGGTCGAGCGCGATCCCGTGCGGGTTCCTGAACTCCGCCGCCGCGCCCGTTCCATCGGCGCTGCCCATGGTCGTGGATCCGGCGAGCGTGGTGACGACACCGGCGGCGGTCACGCGACGGACCGTGCTGTTGAAGTTGCCGTAGGCGACGACGTACAGATCGCCCTGCGCGTCGACGGCGATGCCGTCGGGTGCGCAGAAGGACGCGTCCGTCCCGGTCCCGTCGGTCCAGCCGCAGGATCCAGCGCCTGCGAGGGTGGCCACGGCACCGGTCGGAGCGACCTTCCGGACGTCGTGGTTGCCGATCTCGGTGACGTAGAGGTTGCCGGTGGCATCGAGGGCGATCCCGACTGGCCGGTCGAACCGGGCGTCCGCACCGGTTGCGTCGACGTCGCCGGGCATGTCGGGTGTACCGGCGATCGTGGAGGCGACACCCGCGGGGCTGATCTTCATGATCGTGTGGCCGAGCACGTCCGCGGTGTAGAGGTTGTCGGCGCTGTCGATCGCCAGACCGCTCGGCTGGCACGGCACATCGGCGCATTCCACGTTCCGGTCGAAGAACGTGGTGACCACGCCCCCGGGTGAGATCCGCCGGATGCCGCGAACGTCGGTCACGAACACGTCACCGACGCTGTTCACGGCGATGCCGTGCGCGTTGCAGAACCGGGCTGCGGTGCCGACCCCGTCGACGAGCCCGCACTGGGCGCCGCCGGCCAGAGTGGTGACGACACCGGAGGGCGTGACGCTCCGCACGGAGGTGTGGTCGGCGACCACCAGGTTCCCGTCGTGGTCGAACGACGACTGCGCCGGCGCAATGAACCGTGCCGCCGAACCGGTCCCGTCCACGGCACCTGGCTGGCCGGGTGACCCGGCGAACGTGGTCACCACGCCGCCGTTCGGCGGGAGCGTCGGCGGCGGCTGCTCGGTGCACGCCACAGAGATCGCCGCGACGGCGACGAGTCCCGTCAGCCACGCCATCGGACGGTGCCGGAGCACTCGTCGTGCCCGCCCGTCGACCGTGTTCGTCCGGTTCCCGTCCATGCTGTGCCGGCCTCCCCTGTGTGCGGCCCCACTGCGCACCGTACGGAGCACCCCTGTGACGCTCATCCCCGATCCGTGCCACATCCGCACCGCCGAACTCCCAGCGTGCGCGGAGCGCCACGATGAGCGGGTGATCCTGGGCCCCGGCGGGTGGAACTACCCAAGGCGACCGATTGACTGGAGACATGGCCGAGACCACCTGCGCCCGCTGCGGACGCCCGATCCACGACGACGGCCGCCCGCTCGTGACCGACGGCGACGGACGTCGCTGCCACCAGTCGTGCTTCGGCACCGTCAGGCTGATCCGCGGCGACGATTCCGCCCGGGACTGACGCCGCCGGCCCGGACCGGCCATCGGACCGGTCCCGGGACGCGCTCGGGTACCGTCCGGCGATGCGCACGATCGGGCTGCTCGGCGGGATGAGCTGGGTCTCGACCGCCCACTACTACGAGCTGATCAACCGTGACGTGGCGGCGCGGTCCGGTGGCGACCACTGCGCGCCGATGGTCGTCTGGCAGACGGACTTCGACGCGATCACCGCCCACCAGCGAGCAGGCGAATGGGATCGGGCGGGTGCGCTGCTGGCCGAGGGCGCCGCCGCGCTGGTCGGCGCCGGCGCAGAGGTCGTGGGCATCGGCGCCAACACCATGCACCTCGTGGCCGATGCCGTTTCGGACGCGCTCGGCGACGCGGAGCTCGTCCACATCGTCGACGTGGTGCGCGACGAGTGCCTCGCCCACGGCGTCACGACGCTCGGGCTGCTGGGCACGGCCTACACGATGGAGTCGGCCGAGCTGTACCCGCCGCGCCTGTCGGCGGCGGGCATCGACGTGGTGGTCCCCGACGCCCAGGACCGAGCGATCGTCCAACGGATCACCTTCGACGAGCTGATCCACGACGTCGTGACGGACTCGTCGGTGGCGGAGTTCCGACGAATCGGCGCCGACCTGGCCGACCGAGGAGCCCTGGCCGTGGTGCTCGCATGCACCGAGCACGGCGCAGTCCTCCGCGAGGGCGACCTCGACGTCCCCGTCCTCGACAGCACGGTCCTGCACGCCCGCGCCCTCGTCGACGCCGCCATCGGATCCGACGCTCCCCTCTCCGCCGACGCCTGAGCCCGGTCGCAGCGATCGGGTGGCAGACAGCGCCCGTCGGCCGACGCTCCGTCGCACCCGTACGGTCCTGACCCGGTACCGACGCAACCCTGAGGCTCACGTATGGTCCGAGTGGCCCACGAGCGCCGGCACCCGGTCGGCCGTCGACCCGGCGCACCGGGGCACACAGGACGTTCGATGCCGACCCGAACGATCGAGGTGCTGCGATGGACGAGAAGTTGCAACCGGTGTTCGACGAGGTCGTCGCCAGGAACGCGGGCGAGGTCGAGTTCCAGCAGGCCGCCAGAGAGGTGTTCGAATGCCTCGGTCCCGTGTTGGCCAAGCACCCCGAGCTCGCCGAGCAGAAGATCATCCAGCGCGTGTGCGAGCCCGAGCGGCAGATCATCTTCCGGGTGCCGTGGCAGGACGACCGCAACGAGGTCCACATCAGCCGGGGTTTCCGGGTCGAGTTCAACAGCGCGCTCGGCCCGTACAAGGGCGGACTGCGGTTCCACCCCTCGGTCAACCTGGGCATCGTGAAGTTCCTCGGCTTCGAGCAGATCTTCAAGAACGCCCTCACCTGGCTCCCGATCGGTGGCGCCAAGGGCGGCGCCGACTTCGATCCCAAGGGCCGCACCGACGACGAGATCATGCGGTTCTGCCAGAGCTTCATGACCGAGCTCTTCCGCCACCTCGGTGAGCAGACCGACGTCCCCGCCGGCGACATCGGCGTCGGAACCCGCGAGATCGGCTGGATGTTCGGCCAGTACAAGCGCATCACCAACCGCTACGAGTCCGGCGTGATCACGGGCAAGGGCACCGAATGGGGCGGTGCGCTCGTCCGCCGTGAGGCGACCGGCTACGGCGTCTCCTACTTCGTGAACGAGATGCTGCGCGCCCGCAACGACTCCCTCGACGGCAAGACCTGCGTCGTCTCCGGCTCCGGCAACGTCGCGATCTACGCCATGGAGAAGGCCCAGGCGCTCGGAGCCACGGTCATCGCCTGCTCGGACTCGTCGGGGATGGTCGTCGACCCGAACGGCATCGACGTCGAGTTGCTCAAGGTCGTGAAGGAACAACGGCGACAGCGCATCGATGCCTACGCGGATCTTCGAGGGCCCGATGCCACGTTCGTCCGCGGCGGGTCGGTGTGGAGCGTCGCATGCGACGTCGCCCTGCCGTGCGCCACCCAGAACGAGCTGACAGGACAGGACGCCAGGGTACTGGTCCGCAACGGGTGCGTGGCGGTCGCCGAGGGCGCGAACATGCCGACGACCCCTGAGGGGGTGCGGGTGTTCCAGGAGGCAGGTGTCCTCTTCGGACCGGGCAAGGCCGCGAACGCAGGCGGTGTGGCAACCTCCGCGCTCGAGATGCAGCAGAACGCGTCGCGGGACCACTGGACCTTCGGCTACACCGAGCAGCGGCTCGCCGAGATCATGGCCGGCATCCACACGCTCTGCGCGGAGACCGCCGAGGAGTACGGGGTCCCGGGCGACTACGTGATGGGCGCCAACGCAGCGGGGTTCCTCCGAGTGGCGGAGGCGATGCAGGCGCTCGGCCTGGTGTGACCCATCCCGGCACCAGTGCACGCAGGCGTCGGACCGGTCGTGGGTCCGGTCGGGTCGCTGTCGCCCGAGCAGGACTCGTCAGAGGTGGCCACGCGGTCGACCAGATCCACGAGCTCGGGGATCGCCCGCCTGTCGTCGCTCTGTGAGGCGTCTGGCAGGGCTGGCTCAGTCGGCGAAGACGTCCCGGTTGATCTGGGTGAAGAACGTGTGGTCGTGGCCCTTGTTCTCGTCGGCGGAGTTGTACGCCGCCGCTGAGGTCCCGTCAGGGACCCGTTCGTCGGGGTAGATGGCCCCGACCGGACAGACGTCGGGCTGATAGCAGGCGGTGCACGACGTGCACTCCTCCGGGTGCACGTAGAGCATCGAGTCGCCGAAGATCGCGATCGCCTCTGGCACCGGTGCATGGGAGTTCTCGACGACGCCGCTGCCGGCTTCCTCCTCGGAGACCAGCGTGTTGGTCGCCGGATCGAACTCGTAGATGCACTGGACCGGGCACACGTCAACGCAAGCCCGGTCCTTCACCCCGATGCACGCCTCGGTGATGACGGCGATACCTGCCATGGCTCCTCCAGTTCGCGGCGGACCTCGTGGACGGCGACCCGTCCGGCAGCAGAGCAGAGTTCCGATGGGCGCCGGCCCGACTGCCGGGACCAGCCGTTGGATGCGTCGAGACCGATGTCGGGGAGGCCACCGCTCGGGAACGCCAGATCGGCCCGGTCAGGTACTCCCTACCCGGCTGCGTCGGCAACAGCCGGGCGGGCGGTTGGATCGTTGGAGCAGCGTCGTGGCCGCGGGGCGAGGTCGCCCACACGGCCGGCCGAGCTGTCGTCTCGTCGAACGATCTGCCC
>JAEZAI010000195.1 GCA_023427825.1 Actinomycetes bacterium | reverse complement strand
TACATCCCGTCCACGGTCGCCTACCAGGGAGCGGGACGCGGCCTGGATCCCGGCGAGCTGGCCCGCATCTCCGACTGGGCCGTCGAAGGACTGCAGCCCGACCTGGTCGTGTTGCTGGTGGTGCCCGACGAGGTGGCCCGGGAGCGCACGGGTGGGGCGCGCGACCGCATCGAGGCGGCGGGCGGGGACTTCCATCGCCCGGTCGCGGACAGCTTCCGCGACCAGGCCGCCGCTGAGCCCGACCGGTGGGTCGTCGTCGACGGCGTCGGCACGCCCGACGAGGTCCAGGAGCGCGTGCGCGTCGCGGTGGCCGCCCGCCTTGCCGAGGGAGCTGAGCGTGGCTGACGTCGACACCCTGACCGACGACCTCTGGTCCGATGTGGTCGGTCAGGGCGCCGCGGTGGCGCAGCTGCGCGCGGCTGCGACCACACCGGTCCACGCCTACCTGCTGCTCGGACCCGAGGGCTCCGGCACGCGTGAGGCGTCGCGGGCGTTCGCCGCCGATCTGCTGAGCCAGGGGTTGGACGACGCCGCAGCGGAGGTGGTGCGCCGGCAGGTGGCTGCAGAGGCGCACCCGTCGTTGACGGTCGTCGAGCGCGTGGGCGCCTCGATCACCGCGGACCAGGTCCGCGACGTGGTGGTGCGGGCCAACATGGCGCCGCCGGAGGGCGAGCGACAGGTGGTGGTGCTGGTCGACTTCCACCTGGCCACGAACGTGGCGCCGATCCTGCTGAAGACGCTCGAGGAGCCGCCCGCCTCGACCGTGTTCGTCGTGCTCGCGGAGGAGCTCCCGGCCGAGATGGAGACGATCGCCTCGCGCTGCGTCCGGGTGCCGTTCGACGCCGTCGCCGAGTCCGCGATCCTCGACCGTCTGATCGCCGAGGGCATCGACCCCGACGCGGCCCGGACCGCGGCCGAGGGCGCGGGCGGTTCGCTCACCCAGGCGCGCCTGCTCGGGCGCGACCCCAACGCCTCGGCCCGCCGGGACCGTTGGTACTCGGTGCCGGAGCGTCTGGCCGGCACGGGCGCGACCGCGGCGACGCTGGTCGACGAGGTGCTCGCCGCGACCGACGAGCTCGCCGTCCCGCTGACCGAACGCCAGGCCGCCGAGCTCGCTGCGTTCGACGAGCGCGCCGAGCTGGTCGGTGGCCGGGTGGCCGGGGAGCGCAAGGCGCTGATCGACCGCCACAAGCGGGAGCAGCGTCGTGTCCGCACAGCGGACCTGCGCAGCGGCCTGGCCGCGCTCGTGGCTCGCTACCGCGACGCGCTGATCGACGGCGGCGACCCCGAGCAGTTCCTCACGGCCGCTGACGCAGTGCAGGAGCTGGCCGACGCGCTGGTGTTCAACCCCAACGAGACCCTGCAGCTCCAGGCCCTGTTCGTCACGCTGCCGCCGCTGAGCTCTGGTCAACCGCTGCGCTGAGCTCTGGTCCACCCCCCCCTGAGGCAACGGTCACCGGAACCCGGCGACCAGATCGGGTGACCGCTCAGTACCATCCGTCCATGCGCACCACCGCCACGGTGGCCGTGTTGTTCTGCGATGTGGTCGGCTCGACGGAGCGGCTCACGCGCATGGGGGACGAAGCCGGCGACCAGTTCCGACGCAGCTTCTTCGCCGCGCTCCGACGGGCGGTCGTCGACCACGACGGCACCGAGGTCAAGCACCTCGGCGACGGGCTCATGGTCGTCTTCGAGCACAGCACGATCGGCGCGATCGAGTGCGCGGCCGCCATGCACGCCGCGGCCCGGGACTTCGATCCCGACGACCCGGTGCACCTGCGCATCGGCGTCAGCATCGGCGAGGTCGCCCACGAGGACGACGACTGGTTCGGCACCCCGGTGGTCGAGGCGGCGCGCCTGTGCGCCGCGGCGGGCAGCGACCGAACCCTCGCCCCGGCGCTGCTGGAGTCCATCGTCGGATCCCGAGGGCGCGCCCACCACTTCCGCCCGATCGGCCCGATGTCGCTCAAGGGCCTGCCGCCCGGCATGCAGGTGGTCGAGGTCGACGGACCCGACGCCCCCGAGGGCGAGCTCGTGCCGCCCACGTGGAAGGCGTCCGACCACACAGCGGCCGACGGCGAGCCCCGTCGGCGATGGCCGGTCTTCGTGGCAGGTCTCGCGATCATGGCGGCGGTCGCGATCATCGCGACGGTCGTGATCACCGACGGCGACGGCACCGACGTCGACAGCCGCCAGATCGACGACCTCAGCGACGGCGGGCTGCCGACGTCCGACGTGGTCACGGCGCCCAAGGGCTACACACCCAGGCTCGACCCGCTGCCGCAGTGCTCGCAGGCCACGCTGGAGCTGGTGCCGACCGCCACCTGCAGCGAGCTGGTCGTGCCCGAGTCCCGAGCCAATCCCGACGGCCGCAAGCTCCGGCTGCCGGTCGTCTCCGTCAAGGGACCCGCCGGCTCCGACGTGGATCCCGTGGTGGTGCTCGACGTGAACGAGGGCGCGGCCACGGCGCTGGCCGAGACGGCCGACGTGCACCTGCTGGGCCTGCGGGGCTTCCACACCGCGTCCCAGGTCACCGGTGGTGACCTCCCCTCGCACAGCGGCACCGATCCGGTGCTGAGGTGCCCCGAGCTGGAGGAGGTGTGGGCGGCGTCGCTCGCGCAGGACGCGGACGACCCAGCGGCCATCGATGCTCGTGTCGATGCCGCGGGGGCGTGCTCCGACCGCTTCAAGACGGCGGGCGTCCAGCTCCAGGGCTACTCGTGGGCCGAGGCGGCCGACGACATCCGCGATCTGGTCTGGGCGTCGAACCTGGAGCAGGTCAACGTGGCGTCCGGGGGGCTCGCGACGGTCGCCGCCGTCGCGTTCGCCCGGGCCAACCCGGGCTACGTGCGCTCGATGATCCTCACCAACCCGACACCGCCCGGGGAGTCGGTGCTGGAGGACCCCACCCTGTCGCTGTCTCGGTCGTTCGACCGCATCGTCGAGCTCTGCCGGGCCGAGACTCGGTGCAACGAGAAGCACCCCGACCTCGCCCAGCAGTACGAGGACCGGTACCGGCAGCTGGAGGAGCACCCGGTGACCGTGACCACGAAGTCGCTCACGGGCGTCGGTCCCTTCACGGTCCGGCTCGACGGCCGTCGCTACGCCGCTGCCCTCGAGTCGGCAATGCGGGAGTCGTCGCGGCTGCCGCAGGTCCCGAGCGCCGTCGCCGGAGCCAGCGACGAGCTCACCGCGGCGGCAGGGATCTCCGAGGACGTCAGCTTCTTCGCCGGACCGTCGTTGGCCGGCGCGTTCCTGTCGCTCACGTGCAGCTACGACGCGAGCACCAACCGGACGGCCGAGGTGTCGGACGCCGCGATGGCGATGTTCGCGGGGGCCAACGAACCGAGCTTCGGTCGGATCTGCGAACGATGGGGCGTGCCCGACGAGTTCGGCCGGCTGTCGCGCCCGCTCGACGTCGACATCCCCGTGCTGCTCGCCTCGGGCGGGCTGTCGGCGTCCGGGGTGAACGGCTGGGCGGAGCTGATGGCCGAGGGGTTGGACCGGGCGACCGTCGTCATCGTGCCGACGATGAGCGAGGACCTCGCGTTCTCGCCCCCCGCGTGCATGAAGCGGTTGCGGGCGCACTTCCTGGTGGACCCGTCGGCGGACCTCCGGGCCGACGACTGCCAGCAGCAGTCCACCGCGATCGACTTCGTGGCCTGACCGCCGGATCACCGTCATCCGGTTGCCGATCGGCCACGGCGGCCGGGTAGGCTCGCTCGTCCACGCGCTGCGGCCCGTGGCCTGCCCAGGTAGCTCAGACGGCAGAGCAGCTCACTCGTAATGAGCAGGTCAGGAGTTCGATTCTCCTCCTGGGCTCGGTTCGGAACCCCTGCATCGCAGGGGTTCCGGCGCGTCAGGGGACCGGCGATCCACCGCTCGTCGTGCGGGGCTGCCGTCGCCTCCGGGGTGCCCCTCGGGGCGGCGCCCCGGGGGAGGCTCACAAAGTGAGCCGTCCGGCTCGCGGTCGTGCGCCTCGCGCCGTGATACGCCTACGTGATCCGCATCGGCGGGGACGAGGAAGGGGTGCCGTGCTCAGCGAGCCGGCACCCGTGATGGGAGGACCTGCGGCGGCCACCGCCGTCGGGTGCTGCGGCCAGGGGCCCCGGCGTGCACTGCACGTCGGGGTCGCCACCGCCGGCGACGCGCTCGTCCGCCCAGCGGGTCGATCGAGCGAGACCGCCTCGATCAGTCGGCCAGGTGGTCCTCGGCCCACTCGGCCAGCGCGTCGAGCGCCGGTCCCAGCGCCTTGCCGCGCTCGGTCAGCCGGTACTCCACGCCCACCGGCGGTCCCGGCAGCACGTGACGCTCCACCAGGCCCGTCTCGGCGAGCTCGTTGAGGCGTTCGGTCAGCATGCGCTCGCTGACGCCGTCGATCGTCCGCGCCAGCTCGGAGAAGCGCGCCGGGCCCTCCATGAGCGCGCCCAGGACGAGCCCGGTCCACCGCTTGCCGAGCAGGTCGAAGACCGGCCGCCGAGTACAACCACAGCGTCCCGGGCGCACTCAAGAACGCGATCGACAACGTGTTCGTGAGCTTCGCCCTGCGCAACAAGCCGGCGGCGATGCTCGGCTACAGCGTGGGGCCGATCGCAGGTGCCCGCGCCGTCGAGCACCTGGCCCACATCGCGATCGAGGCCGAGATGGCACCGCTGCGCAACACGGTCCTCGTCGGGGCGGTCCAGCAGGCGTTCGACGAGACCGACGAGCCCGTCGATCCCATGACCGACGTGGCCATGACGGTCGCCCTGGACGACCTGGCGTGGTGGACCGACGCGCTGGCCGCCGCTCGCAGCCAGGGCGAGCTGCCGCCCGGCACCTTCCGCTTGCGGGCGGCCATGGCCGCGGCCGGGGGCTGACGCCGCGCCGATGATCCGGGTCCCCTCGGGCCGTCACACCGGTGATGGTCGCAATCCGAGGGAGGGCCCGTGATCGACCTGCGCCCCGCCGCCGTCACCATGGCGGCCCTGATCGACGGCATCGCTGACGGCCGGCTCGCTGACCGCACCCCGTGTGAACGCACGTCGGTCGGCGACCTGGTCGTCCACGTCGACCAGGTCGCCCGTGGTGCGGTCGCCCTGGCCGCCCGCGACGCGGACGGCATGCGTGACGCTGCTGCGACCGTGGCCGACGGCTCGCTGCTCGCGTCGGGCTGGCGGAGCGAGGTGCGCACGCACCTGACCGCGGCCGCGTCGGCCTGGTCCCGTCCCGAGGCGTGGTCGTGCGCGGTCGGGGTGCCGGGCTCGGACCTGGACGCCGCGACCTGGGGTCGCATCACGCTCACCGAATGGGTGGTGCACGGCTGGGACCTGGCGGTGAGCACCGGGCAGCCGTTCGATCCGGACGAGAGCACGCTGCGCGCCTGCTGGGACCACGTGCGCGCGTTCGTGCCGAACGCGCGGTTCGCCGGCCTGTGGGGGCCGCCCGTGGACGTCGGCCCCGACGCCGGGGTGCTCGAGCTGGGCCTGGGCACGACCGGCCGCGACCCGGCCTGGCGGCCGCAGGACTGACCGGTCGGGCGGCCGGTCGAGGCGTCAGTGGGTCAGCAGATCAGTGGGCCAGCAGATCAGTGGGTCAGCAGGTCAGTCGTTCAGTGGTTCGTCATGCCGCCGTCGACGACCAGCGTCTGGCCGGTCATGAAGCTGGACGCGTCGCTGGCGAGGAACAGCGCGGCGGGCACCATCTCCTCGGGTTCGGCCATTCGCTTGATGAGCTGGGATTCCACAGCCAGCCGCTGGAACGCCTCGTCGGTGTTCAGGACCATGTCGGTCCGCACGGTCCCGGGTGCGAGGCCGTTGGCGCGGATCCCGTCGGCGGCCAGCTCGGACGCCATCGACCGGGTCATCATCTGCAGCGCCGCCTTGGCCGAGACGTAGAGCGACACGTACTCGCCCCGGGTGAAGATCCCGGCGGTGAGGACGTTGACGATGGCGGCGTGTTCGCTCCGGCGGAGGTGCGGCAGCGCCTCCTGCACCAGGAACAGCGGGCCCCGCAGGTTGACGTCGTGCGACTTCGCCAGGGCCTCGGGGGTGATCGTCCCGATCGGCATCGCCAGCGGGTTGGCGGCGTTGTTGACCACCACGTCGACGCCGCCGAGCTCGTCGACGGTGCGCTCGACCAACGCCTTCACGTCGTCGAGGTCCCCCATGTGGGTCGGCACCGAGATGGCGGTCCCGCCGGCGGCCCGCACCGCGGCGGCCGCCGCGTCGCAGGCGTCGGCCTTGCGGCTGGCGATCGCCACGCTCGCCCCCATCGCGGCGAACCCCTCGGCGACGGCGCGGCCGATGCCCCGGCTCCCGCCGGTCACGATCGCGACCCGTCCGGCCAGGTCGAAGGTGCGCAGGAGCTCGTCTCGGGTCACGGGTCTCTCTTCCGTCGTTCGTCGTGGTCGGGCCCCGATCGCGGGAGGCGAGGGGCGTCGGTCGGTCGGCCAGCATGGCGCAGCGTGGGCCCCGAAGGGCTCCCGCGAGCGCGTTCGGACGCCGGGTGAAGCGCGGAGGCCCCCGGCACTCCTGCCCACTTTGCTTGTTCGCCCGGTCGGCGTCTGCGATCCTGTGGGCCAACCCATTGGCTGGGGCGATGCGAGGGAGCGAGCGGTGAAGCTGAACAGCGACGGAGGGAAGGCGGTGCGCGCGGTCGGGGCGCGCGCCCAGCGGCGATCGCGGGGCGGGCTCACGCTCGCCGTGTGCGGTCTGGCGCTGGTGGCCATGGCCCTGTTCGGGACGTCAGCGGCCGGCGCCGCCGAGGGCGACGAGGTCCCCACCGAGGACACCACCCTCGACACCACCCCTGCGCCCCTCGCGGAGGAGGAGCCGGTCGTCGACGCGGGCGAGATCATCACGATCACGCAGGAGGCCCTGGCGTTCGACGGCCAGTGCAACCCGCTGGCGCAGGCGCAGCTGACCTACACCACGAGATCCACCGACGACGTCTTCGAGCTGGTCATCACCAGCCTGACCACGCCGTGCAGCCCGATCGCCGCCGCGGCGGTCGCCTACGCCATGCCGGCGGGCGCGTCCCCGGCCGGTGGCCAGTGGCCGCAGACCCTCGCCGAGCGCAAGGACTTCACGATCACCCAGGCCTCGGTCACCACCGTGACCTTCGCCAAGGAGTGCGCCG
>JAEZAI010000100.1 GCA_023427825.1 Actinomycetes bacterium | reverse complement strand
GCGCGGCGGTCGTCACGGGGACCTGGGTGGTGGGCCCGGGGGGGGCCGCGACCAGCGGCGCCGCGCCCGTGGTGACCGTGCGCGCCACCAGGCCGGCGAGCTCGTCGGCCCCCGCCCCGGTGAGGTGCAGGCCATCGCCCGACGTGAGGCCGGTGCGGCCGGCGCTCGCCGCGTGCCAGTCGATGAGGCGGAGGTTCGGATACCGGATCGCGGCGTCGCGGAGCACCTGGTTGGCGGGCCCGTAGTACGGGCGGACCTCACGGATCGTGAGCCAGTAGACGTTCGGCACCGAGGCCGCCGCGGCCATCACGGCGTCGACGCGCTGGCGGAACGTGGCGGGGTTGCCGCCGTCGTTCGCGCCCAGGCTCACGACCAGCGTGTCGGTGAGCCCGCCGGCACGGGACCGAACGGCCTCGGCACCGGCGAGCGTCGAGCGGCTCACCGCTCCGTCGAAGTCGACGGTCCATCCGGCGCGCTCGAGCTGGGCCACCAGCGGCCCCTGGGCCCCGAGCAGGATGCTGTCGGCGACCACCACCGCGTGCCGGGGCTGGGCGCCGACCGAGGGCCCGAGAAACGCGCCGGCGCCCGTCGTCACCAGGAGCGACACGGCGAGCGCGACCAGGAGCTTCGTTCGGGAGGTCGACCGGAGCACGGTGACCCACGCTATCGCCGGTCCTCGGGAACGGACACCGACGACCGGCCCGCGACCGGGCTCCGCAGGACCGGAGGGCCGCGCGGGGTCGCTCAGCGCCGGGGCCGGTCGGCGTAGCGAACGACGGCCTGGCTCAGCGGCACGAGGTCGCGCCGGTACTGGCGGTGCACCTCGTCGACGCGCTCGGCGACCTCGGCCGCGAGCCGATGGTTCCGCGCCTCGAGCTCGGCGATGCGGGCCTCGAGCTCGAGCACGCGCTTGACGCCGGCCAGGTTGAGTCCGTCGTTGGTCAGCTCCTGGATGCGACGGAGCTGCGCTATGTCGGCCTCGCTGTAGCGACGGCTGCCGCCGCGGGTGCGGCCCGGGTCCACCAGGCCCTTGCGCTCGTAGATGCGCAGCGTCTGCGGGTGCACCCCGGCCAGCTCCGCGGCGACAGAGATGACGTACACGGCTTGGTGGTACTCGGGCACGTCACACCTCCAGGTGCGATCTGGGCGAGGGCGCCGAGCGGGCCGCAGCCAGCGCCTCCAGCGCGGCGCGCTCCTCGTCGTTGACCTCGGTCGGCACGTCGATCTCGATCGTCACCAGCAGGTCGCCGGTGGCCTTGGACGTCGTCAGGCCCTTGCCCCGCACGCGGAACGTGCGGCCGCTGCGCGTGCCGGCGGGCACGCGGATGGTCACGGGCTCGTCCTCGAGCGTGGGCACCGTGACGTCGGCGCCGAGCGCGGCCTCCGTGTAGGTGACCGGCACGGTGAGCGTCAGGTTGTCGCCGTCGCGGCCGAACATGGGGTGCGGCTCGACCTGGACCCGCACGTAGAGGTCGCCGTCCGGCCCGCCGTTGGCGCCCGCGCCGCCGCGGCCCTTCACACGGATCCGCTGGCCGTCGCGCACGCCCTGCGGGATGCGCACCTTGACCTGGCGCGGCCGCCGGACCGAGCCGAGCCCGCTGCAGGTGGGGCACGGCGACTCGATGATGCGGCCCCGGCCGCCGCAACGGGGGCACGGGGAGCTGAACGAGAAGAAGCCCTGGTCCTCGGCCACCGCGCCGGTGCCGTTGCAGTCGGGGCACACGAGCGGTGCGGTGCCGACGGCGGCCCCGCTGCCGAAGCAGTCGGGGCACCGGACGTCGGACACCACGTTGACCGTGGTGGTGGCGCCGCGGGCCGCGTCGTCGAAGGTCATCGTCAGCGTGGCCTCGATGTCGGTGCCGCGCCGGGGGCCGGTGCTCGCCGCCTGCGGACCGCCGCCGCCCTGGCGGCCCCTGGTGAAAAGGTTGCCGATCAGGTCGGAGAGGTCGGAGGCCTCGAACCGGGCGCCGCCCGGGCCGCCGAAGCCGCCCGGTCCGAACCCGCCGAAGCCGTTGGCGCCGACGGGGCCCATGCGGCGGACCTCGTCGTACTGCTGGCGCTTCTCGGGATCGCCGACCACCTCATAGGCGGACGACACCTCCTTGAAGCGCTCCTCGGCCACCGGGTCGTCGGGGTTCGCGTCGGGGTGCAGCTGGCGGGCCAGCTTGCGGTACGCCTTGGTGATGTCCTTCTGCTCAGCGGTCTCCGACACGCCGAGAACGGCGTAGTAGTCCTTCTCGAACCACTCGCGCTGCGGGGACGACACGTCGGCTCAGCCCTTCACCTTGACCATCGCCGGCCGCACGACGTGGTCGTTCCACAGGTAGCCGGCGCGGAGCACCTCGACGACGACCGCGTCGCCGTCACCTTCCTCGTGCATGACCGCCTCGTGGACGTTCGGGTCGAACTCCACGTCGACGTCCGCGACCTTGACCAGGCCGCGCTTGGTCAGCGTCCCCTCGAGCTGCGACTGGACCGGGGCCACGTCGGTGTGGCCCTGGCCGAGCGCGGCGTCGCACGCGTCGAGCACCGGCAGGAGGTCGCGGACGAGCTCCATGGCCGCGAGGGCCCGCTGCTCGGCGCGCTGGACCTCGACCCGGCGCTTGTAGTTGTCGAAGTCGGCCTTGACGCGCTGCACCAGGTCGCGCAGCTCGTCACGCTCGGTCTCGACGCGCTGGGCGAACTCCACCGCCTCGACGACCGCGTCCTCGGCGCTCTGGCCGAGGTCGTCGGCCGCGGCCGCGGCGAGATCCAGGTCCACGTCGACCCGGGCCGCCGCGTCCTCGACCGACAGGGCGTCGGCGGTGAGGTCGTCCTCGACGACCTCACCCACCGCCACCGTGTCGTCCACGGAGCCCTCG
>JAEZAI010000080.1 GCA_023427825.1 Actinomycetes bacterium | reverse complement strand
GCGCGGCGGTGAGCGGCGTGTTGAGCGCCGTGCCGCGCCGGTCGGAGCGCCACTGGGCGATGCAGTGCACCACGGGGACGTCGCGGTCGCGGGCCGCGGCGACCAGACGGCCGCAGGCGTCGAGCGTGCCGCGCTGGCGGGCCGACTCGCGCAGCTGGGTGAGCGTGGCCTCGTCGCCGACGACCCCCCGCTCCAGCTCCATGGTCACGACGGCGGATCCCGGCCCGAGCAGTCCGCCCGCGTCGGCTCCGGTGCTCTGGTCGCTCGCGGTCACGGCGCCGGAGCGTAGCGGTGCCACACTCCAGGACCGTGAGCCCGTCCGAAGCACCTGGAGCGATCGCACGCGAGCCGATCGTGCTGGCGTCGGGCTCCCGCTACCGGGCCCGGCTCCTGGCCGACGCGGGGATCCCCGCCGAGGTGGATCCGCCCGGGGTCGACGAGCGCTCGTACGACGGGCGGCTGGACGAGCTCGGACCCGACGGACTGGCCGTCGAGCTGGCGCTGCTGAAGGGGCGCGACGTGCTGCCGCGGCATCCTGGGCGACTCGTGGTCGCCGCCGACCAGGTGGGCGTGCTGCGGGACGAGGACGGGCGCCTCACCCTGCTCACCAAGCAGCCGACGCCGGCCGGCGCCGTGGCGCAGCTCATGGCCATGTCGGGCACCACGCACCACCTGGTCAACGGCGTCGTGGTCCTCACGCCCGAGGGCTCGTTCCACACCGGGGTGGACGTCCAGGTGGTGACCATGCGTCCCTACACCGAGGTGGTGGCGCGTGCGTACGTCGAGCGGTTCCAGCCGTGGGACACGTCGGGCTCGTACCGGCTGGAGGACGGCGAGGTGCTGGAGCGCGAGCAGGGCCCCGGCGCCGCGCTCGTGGCGTCGGTGACGGGCGAGGACCCGAGCGGCGTGGTCGGCCTGCCGATCCCGCTGCTGCGCCGGCTGCTGGCCGACGCGGGCCGCTGAGGTGACGCGCTGACGCGCCCCGGGCGGACGAGTCAGGCCAGCGCGTCAGGCCAGCTCGTCAGGCCAGCTCGTCAGGCCTCGGCCGGTGCGGTGACGTCGAGCTCGAGCGAGGCATGCACGTCGCGTGACGACCGGGCGACGTGCACCAGGAAGCGGCCCGGCTCGACCGTCCACGCGGACGTCTCGGGGTCCCAGGCCGCGAACGCGCGCCGCCCGAGCGTGATCCGGACGTCGGTCGACTGGCCCGGATCCAGGTGGACCTTGGCGAAGCCGCGCATCTCGCGCTCGGGACGGCGGAGCGTGGACTCGACGTCGGTCACGTACACCTGCACCACGTCGGCGCCCGACCGCGGACCGGTGTTCTCGACCCGCAGCACCACGTCGACGCCGCGGGCATCGGGGGAGAGCGGCGTGGCGCCGACCAGCTCGTCCACCTGCATCGACGTGGCGGACAGCTCCGGCCGGCTCCATGCGAACGTGGTCGTCGACAGGCCGTGGCCGAACGGGAACGCCGGCTCGGTGCCGCGTGCGTCGAAACCTCGATAGCCGAGGAACAGCTCTTCGCCGTACAGCACCTTCCCGGCGTCGCCGGGATAGTTGAGGAACGACGGCCAGTCCTCCTCCCGGCGGCCGAGCGTGGTGGGCAGGCGCCCCGTCGTGTCGGCCGCGCCGAGGAGCACGTCCGCAATCGCACCTGCGGTCTCCTGCCCGAGGTACCAGGTCTGCAGCAGCGCCGGTGCCGCCTCGGTGCCGTCCAGGTGCACCGGGGCACCGGCGTTGAGCAGGACGACCGTCCTGGGGTTGGCCGCCACCACGCGTCGCGCCAGCTCGGCCTGGCCGCCGGGGAGCGCCATCGTGGCCCGGTCCTCGCCCTCGGTCTCCCAGTCGGAGTTCAGACCCAGCGCGAGCACCACGGCGTCGGCGTCGGCGGCGGCCCGGACCGCGCGGTCGAGCGCGTCGGCCGGCACCGGCGGCACCATGCCGATCAGCAGCGCGCCGACCGAGAGGTCGCGGAACGACCGGAACTCGCCGACGAGCTCGACCTCCTGTCCTGCCGTCAGACCGATGGTCGTGCGGATCTCCTCCGACCCCAGTCCGAAGAACGACGTGCCCGGTCGACGGTCCTCGGTGTTGTCGAGCACCACCTCGCCGTCGAGCAGCAGGCGACCGGTACCGCCGGTGACCAACCCGAAGGTGTGGACCCCGTCGGCGGCGGCGGTGAAGGTCCCGGAGATCCGCACGCTGAAGCCCGACGCGGGCACGGCGTCGTCGTCCATCCACATGAGCTTCGTGTTGGTGTGCGACTCCACGAGCACCGGGTCGCCCGCGAGCTCGCGGTCGGCGAAGTACTCGACGGTCACGCCAGTGGGACCGTCCTGGGGCCGGGCCGGGCGGATCTGGCCGGGCGGCACCGGCTGCGCCGTGCGCGACGAGTCGACGCCGGGCTCGTGCACGACCTCCACCTCGCCTGCGGCGATGCGATCGGCCAGCGCCTCGAGCAGGCCGTCCAGGATCGAGTCCGTGCGGTGCAGGTTGACCGCCGCGGAGCCGCCGCCCAGCAGCGCGGTGCCCGCCGCGTTGGGCCCGATGACCGCCAGGCGGCGGAGGCGGTCGAGTGGGAGCGGCACCATCGGCGCGCCGTCGACGGGGTCGTTGCGGAGGCACACGATGGCTTCCGTGGCGGCGCGACGCAGGACCGGTCGGTGCGCGGGATCCTCGGCGTCGGACTCCACGGCTCCGGCGCCGTCGGTGCTCGTCTCGTTGGAGAACACGCCGGTCCGCTCGGCCAGCAGGAGCAGCCGGCGGACCTGGTCGTCGAGCATCCCCTCGTCGAGCTCGCCGTCGCGCACCCGCTGGGCGGTGGCGGCGCCGGTGTGCCGCGCCGGCCCCGGCATCTCGAGGTCCTGGCCGCCCTCCACGGAGCGCTCGCTCTGGGTGCCCCACCAGTCGGACATGACGACGCCGTCGAAGCCCCACTCTCCCTTGAGCACGTCCCGCAGCAGCCACGTGTGCTCGGCGCAGTACGTGCTGTTCAGTCGGTTGTACGCGGACATGACCGAGAACACCCCGGCCTCGACCGCGGCCTCGAACGGCACCAGCAGCAGCTCCCGCAGCGTCCGCTCGCCGACCTCGGACGAGATCGTGTGCCGCTGGTACTCGCTGTCGTTCGCGACGAAGTGCTTGATGCACGCCCCGACGCCGGTGGACTGCACCCCGTCGACGAAGGCGACCGCCAACGCCGCGGACAGGTGCGGGTCCTCGGAGTAGCACTCGAAGTTCCGCCCGGCGAGAGGGAAGCGGTGCAGGTTGACCGTCGGGGCGAGCAGCACGTTGGCCCGCTTGGCCCGGGCCTCGGAGCCGAGCACCCGGCCCACCTCGCGGACGCGTTCGGGGTTCCACGTCGCGCCGAGCGCGGAGCCGCACGGACCGCAGGCGGAGCGGGTGCCGACCCAGCGGGCGCCGCGTGCGCCGACCGGCCCGTCGGTCACCTTCAGCGACGGCAGCCGCACGCGGTCCACCGCCGCGCCGTGCCACATGTCCACGCCGGCGGTCACCGCCGCCTTCTCGTCCAGCGTCAGCTCGGCCAGCAGCTCGTCGATCCGTGACAACGGTGGTCCCCCTGGAGGCGGCGGGCCCGACGCCGCCCCCGGCGCGGGGCGAGGGCCGGTCCGCGTCGAACCGTTGCCGTCGCGGGCGGTGACGCTACAGTCTGGTGACGTCCTCGCCGCTCGCGGGCGAAGGCCATGGGGGACAGGGGCAGTCCTGGGGGCCAGAGGGGGCAGACATGCGGTACGAGTT
>JAEZAI010000098.1 GCA_023427825.1 Actinomycetes bacterium | reverse complement strand
GTGCGGGCCCAGCAGCAGCTCGCTGCGTCGAACGCGTCGCTTGCGTCCACGTCGCAGGTGCTCGGGCTGCTCGACTCCACCATGGCTGCCCTGCAGCGGGTGCAGGAACCCGACGAGGTGCTCGCCTCGCTCGTGCACGTGCTCGGCCATGTGATCGGCGACGGCGCGCTGATCGCCACCGCCGAGCACGGCCGACTGTGGTGCGTCGCGACCGACGCCGTGCAGCAGGCCGACGCGGACAACGTGTGGCGGGCCTTCGCCGGTGGACTGCCGGCGAGTGCGGACGGCCCGCTGACCACGGTGATCGGCTCCGGTGCGCCGCTCGTGATCGAGGTGGTGGACCCGGCCGCGTTCGCCGACAGCATCCCGACCATCGCCGGCTCGCAGCTCAGCGAGCGGTGGCCGCGCTCGCTGATCTCGGTGCCGTGGACCCTGCCCGACGGCCGGGCGGCCGCCGTGCTCACCGTCCGCTACGGCACCGCCAGCCCACCGTTCGGCGACCGCGACCTGCAGCTGGTCCGCCAGCTCGTCGATCGCCACGGTGCGGCGATCACCGCGATCGAGGTGCTGCGGGAACGAGCCGCCGAGGGTCGATTCCAACGGCTCGCCCGGTCGGCCCCCATGGGCATCCTCGTGCTCGACGACCAGTCGGAGTGCACGTTCGCCAACGACCGCTGGACGGCGATGTCGGGCCAGAGCGTCGACGAGGCGCTCGGCAGCGGGTGGCGGCGGGCCTTCGACGAGCGCGTGCTCGCGGACTTCGGCCCCCGATGGGAGGTGAGCCGGGTGACCGGCGAGCCCATCGAGGCGGAGCTCGAGCTCCAGCGGGCCGACGGGACCTCGCTGTACGTCCACGGCACCGCGGTGGGCGTGCAGGGACCGGACGGCAGCGTCGACGGCCTGATCATCGCCGTCGTCGACATGACCACGCACCGTCGCTCGGTCGACGAGCTGCACCACTTCGCCCGAGTCGACCCGCTGACCGGGTGCGCCAACCGCTACGCGCTGTTCGAGCTGCTCCAGTCGCCGGACCTGGCCGTGCGCCTTCCCCGGGCCGGCGGCCGCCCGGCGCCCACCCCGGATGCACCGGCCGGGCTGGCGTACGTCGACCTCGACAACTTCAAGGAGGTGAACGACTCCCTGGGTCACGAGATCGGCGACCGCGTGCTGGTCCAGCTGGTCGAGCGGATCCGAGGCGTGCTGCGGGCGGACGACGTCGTCGCCCGCGTGGGCGGCGACGAGTTCGTGATCCTGCTCCAGGACGTGCCCACGACGACCGAGCTGCAGCAGATCGCCGAGCGCCTGCGCTCGGTGGTGCGCGAGCCGCTGCAGATCGTCGACCGCGAGGTCGCCATCTCCATGAGCATGGGCCTGGTCAGCGTGGACCGCCGGGCCGACGAGCCGGTCGATGCCGAGCAGCTGCTGCGACGTGCGGACCGGGCCATGTACCGGGCCAAGGCGACCGGTCGCGACTGCTGGGCGATCTACGACCCGCGGCTCGACGACCACGCCCAGCCGGATCAGGAGGTCCGGGCGCTGATCTCCCGCGCGCTCACCGAGGGCGATGTGGTCGTCCACTACCAGCCGGTCGTCGACCTGGCGACCGGCGGGCTCGTCGGGCTCGAGGCCCTCGTCCGGCTGCAGCACCCTGAGCTGGGCCTGTTGGACCCGGGGCGCTTCATCGAGGTGGCCGAGCGGTCGGGCCAGATCGTCCCGATCGGCGATCGCATGATCGAGCAGGCCTTCGCCGAGTTCGCCGAGTGGATCCGCTTCCGGCCGGACCTGCGCCTCACGGTCAACCTGTCGGGGCGCGAGCTCGCCGAGGCCGCGGTGTGCGCGCGGGTGGTGCGGCTGCTGCACGAACACGGCTTCCCGCCCGGACAGGTGGTCGTCGAGGTCACCGAGAGCACGCTCGTCACCACGTTCGACACCTCGCTCGATGCCCTGGCCCGCCTGCGCCGCGCCGGGCTGAGCTTCGCGGTGGACGACTTCGGCACCGGCCACTCCAGCCTGAGCCGCCTGACCGAGATCGCACCCGACATCATCAAGCTCGACCGCACGTTCGTCGCCAGCGCCGCGAGCGACCCCATGCACCATGCGGTGATCTCGGCGGTCATGCACCTGGCGCAGCTGACCGGTCTGAAGGTGGTCGCAGAGGGCGTGGAGACCGAGCGGCACCTTCGCACGGTCCGCGAGCTCGGCTGCCACATGGCCCAGGGCTTCCTCTTCTCCCAGCCGGTGCCGGCCGAGGAGATCACGCAGTGGCTGCACGCGGATTTTGTGACGGCGATCGGGGGCAGGGCAGACTTCGGCGCATGAACGTCGTCGTGTGCGTGAAGCAGATCCCCGATCCGGCGGAGCCGGGCGCGCTGGATCCCGAGACCAAGACCCTCAAGCGGGACGGGAAGCTGATCCTGGACGAGTCCGACAGCTACGGCGTCGAGATGGCGCTGCAGCTCGTCGACGCCGCCGGCGGCGGCGAGGTGACGCTCGTGTCCATGGCCCCCAACAGCGAGGTCAGCGGTCTTCGCACCGCCCTGGCGATGGGCGCCGCCAAGGCCGTGCTCGTCTCGGACGACGCCCTCAAGGGCTCCGACGCCCTGGGCACCTCCAAGGTGCTCGCCAAGGCCATCGGCCGGGCCGGCGACGCGGACCTCATCCTGACCGCCACCGAGTCGTCCGACGGCTACACCGGCGTGGTCCCCGAGCAGATCGCCGAGCTCCTCGGCCTTCCGTCGGTCACCTTCGCCAAGGAGATCGCCATCGACGGCGGCACCGCCAAGGTGCAGCGCCAGACGGAGGCGGGCTACGACGACGTCGAGGTGCCGCTGCCCGCCGTCGTGTCCGTGACCGCCGGTGTGGTCGAGCCTCGCTACCCGTCGTTCAAGGGCATCATGGCCGCCAAGTCGAAGCCCGTCGACGAGGTCACGGTCGCCGACCTCGGCCTCGACGCCGCCCAGGTCGGCTGGGCCGGCGCCGGCCAGGAGATCACCGAGATCGCCCAGGCCGAGGCCCGCGAGGCCGGCACGATCGTCGAGGACGACGGCGAGGGCTACCAGCAGATCGTCGACTTCCTGGCCAACCTCAAGGTCATCTGACCGAGACCGCTGAACTGCACCTGACTGCGAACGAAGAGAGACGAGAACATGGCTCTGTCCAAGATCTGGGTGTTCGGCGAGGCCGCTGACGGCAACGTCTCCAACACCACCCTCGAACTGCTGGCCAAGGCTCGCGAGCTGGCCGACACCGTCGAGGTGGTCACCACCTCCGGCGGCGACCTGGCCGGCCCAGCCGGCGCCAACCGCGCCAGCAAGGTCCTGAACGTCGGTGGCACCGACGGCAAGCTGGTCGGTGTGCCGGTGGCCGCCGCCATCGCCGCCGCGGTCGAGGCCGGGAACGGCCCCGACGCGATCCTGTTCGCCACCAGCTACGACGGCCGCGACGTGGCCGGTCGCCTGTCGGTCAAGCTCGACGCCCCGGTCATCACCAACGTGACCAACCTGGTGGCGAGCGGCGACTCCGTCGCCGGTGTCGAGCCGATCTTCGGCGGCACCACCGACGTGACCACCGCCTTCACCGGCGACAAGGTCAAGATCTTCCTGGTGCGGCCCAAGTCCTTCGCCGCCGAGGAGACCGGTGGCGGCGCCGCTCCGGTCGAGGAGCTGACCGTGCCCGACACCGGTGCCACCGGCACCGCCGTCGTCACGAACCGCTTCGTCGAGGAGAAGACGGGCCCGAGCCTGGACGACGCCGACATCGTCGTGTCCGGCGGTCGTGGCCTGGGCGAGCAGGAGAAGTTCGAGCTCATCGAGACCCTGGCCAAGCAGCTCGGCGCTGCGCCGGGTGCGTCCCGCGCCATCGTGGACGCCGGCTGGGTGCCCTACTCCTACCAGGTGGGCCAGACCGGCAAGGTCGTGAAGCCCAACGTCTACATCGCCGCCGGCATCTCGGGTGCCACGCAGCACCTGGTGGGCATGAAGGGCTCCAAGTACATCATCGCCATCAACAAGGACGCCGAGGCCCCGATCTTCTCGGTGGCCGACCTCGGCATCGTCGGCGACGTGCACAAGGTCCTGCCCAAGCTGATCGAGGCGCTGCAGAGCCGGTGACGGCCCTGACC
>JAEZAI010000596.1 GCA_023427825.1 Actinomycetes bacterium | reverse complement strand
GGCGGTCGGCGCCACCGGCTGGGCCGCACTCGTGGCGTTCGGGCTGGGCGGCTTCGCGGCCGGCTCGGCCATCCGCCAGCTGTTCCTCGCCACCCGCCGTCAGGGCTGGCGGGGCTTCGTCGGTCGTGCCAACGGCGGCATGGTCGTGCACCTCGGCGCCATCCTCATCGGCATCGCGTTCGCCGCGTCCATGAGCTACGTGCGCCAGGCCGAGTTCCAGCTCGAGGAGGGCAAGTCCGCCGGCGTCGCCGGCCACACGGTCGAGTACCTGGGGTCCCGGACGGTCGAGACCGACAGCCGGGTCGAGCTGATCGCCCGGGTGAAGGTGGACGGCGACCGTGTCTTCGAGCCCCGCCTGCACAAGTACCGGGTGGACGGCCAGACGATCGGCACGCCGTCGGTGCGAGTCGGGCCTGCCAACGACGTCTACCTGGCGCTGACCAAGGCGCCGTCCGCAGAGGGCGGCGCGATCGGCCTGCGTGTGATCGTGCAGCCGCTGATCGTGTGGCTCTGGATCGGCGGCATCGTGATGGTGATCGGCACGCTGCTGGCGCTGTTCCCCGGCCGTCGTCGCCGCAACCCGCTCGACCCGGTGTCCGCGCCCGTCCCGGCGGGCGTGTCCGACGCTGCGTCGGCCGACGGTGGCATCGACGTGCCCGACGACGGTGCCACGTCGACCGGACCCGACGCCGATCCCGACGTGGACCCGGCGCCCGAGGAGGTGCGGGCGTGAAGCACCGCTCCGCCATCATCGCCGGGATCGTCGGCGTGGCCCTGGTCGCCCTGATCGCGCTGTTGGCGTTCAGTCCCAAGGGCGAGGACCCGGCCGAGTCCAGCTCGAGCCCGTTGGTCGGCAAGCTCGCCCCGGCCCTCGCCGGCACCACTCCCGACGGCCAGTCGTTCGACCTGGACAAGCACCGCGGCGAGTGGGTGCTCGTCAACTTCTTCGCCACCTGGTGCCCGCCGTGCGTCGCCGAGCATCCGCTGCTCGTGGCGCTGTCGCAGCAGGAAGCGGGTTCGCTGCAGATCGTCAGCGTCGCGTCCGGCGACACCGCTGACAACGTGACGAAGTTCTTCCGGGAGAAGGGCGGCGATTGGCCCGTGCTCGTGTCCGACACCGACGCCGCCTCGATCGACTACGGGCTGATCAAGCTGCCTGAGTCCTACCTGGTGGCCCCCGACGGCAAGGTCGTCGAGAAGATCATCGGCGGGCTCG
This sequence comes from Actinomycetes bacterium, assembly GCA_023427825.1. GTDB lineage: Bacteria > Actinomycetota > Acidimicrobiia > Acidimicrobiales > Microtrichaceae > Dermatobacter. The sequence continues at coordinate 6,509 of JAEZAI010000596.1, read as the reverse complement.
ACGCCGAGAAGCTGACGGAGATCCAGGAGCGGATCGCCGCCGGCACGGCAGGGACGGGCGAGGCGGCGGGCGGCGGCTCGTGAGCGCCACCGTCACGTCGACCACCTCCGGACGTCCGCTGGGTCGTCGGGTCCGCCAGCAGTGGTGGTGGTGGGCACTGATGGGCGTCATCGTCGTCGTGGCGATCGTGATCGGCGCCGGGTCGCCGCCCAAGACCGGCGTGTCCGACGAGCGGCTGTTCTCGATCGCCGGCCGGCTCAAGTGCCTGCAGTGCGTGGGGGAGTCGATCGCCGCGTCGCAGTCGCCGATGGCGGTGCAGTTCCGCGACGAGATCCGGGACCGCATGCAGCAGGGCAACACCGACGACGAGATCCTCAACTTCTTCGCCTCCAGCTACGGCCAGGAGGTGCTGCTGACGCCGCCGTCGAGCGGCATCGGGGGCCTGGTGTGGGTGGTCCCGGTGGTCGTGGTCGCCGCCGCGGTGCTGCTGCTCGCCGGCACGTTCCGGCGCTGGCGTCGCGAGCGCGAGGAGCACCACGCCACCGACGCCGACGTCGCGCTGGTGGCCGACGCGCTTGCCGATCGGCACCCCGGCTCGCCGCCCGCCGATCCGTCCGCCGAGGGACCGTGAGCAGCGCCACCCGTCTGGATCCGGACCGCCTCGTCGAGCTGGAGGAGGAGCGCGACCACCTCCTGTCGTCGCTCGAGGACCTGGAGCGCGAGCACGACGCCGGCGACCTGGACGACCACGACTACGCCGAGCTGAAGGACGACTACACCGCCCGCGCCGCCGAGGTCATCCGCGCCATTGAGGAGCACCGCGACCTGGCCGAGCGCAGCCGGCCCGAGCGCAACGTCGGCCGCACCGCTCTGATCGTGGTGGCCGTGCTGGCGGTCGCCGCCGTGGCTGGGTTGCTGGTCGCACGGTCGTCGGGTCAGCGCGGCTCGGGGACGATCACCGGCAACGACGACACGGTCCGTCAGCAGTTGGCGTCGTGCCAGATGCTGTCGTTCCAGAAGCCGGCCGAGGGCGTCGAGTGCTACGCCAAGGTGCTCGAGGAGTCGCCCGAGAACCTGGAGGCGCTCACGTACCAGGGCTGGGCCTACATCCGCGACGACCAGGTGGAGAAGGGCGCCGCCAACCTCACCAAGGCGGTCGAGCTCGACCCCGACTACCCGGATGCCCGCGTGTTCCGCGCGATCCTGCTCGCCCGTGCGGGCGAGGCAGCTGCCGCCAAGGGCGACGCCCAGACGGCCCGCACCAGCTTCCAGGCCGCCTCGCAGGAGATCGACCGCTTCTACCGCAACGACCCGCCCGAGGTCGCCGTCCAGGTGCTGCAGCAGGAGGGCTTGGAGCGCAAGGTGTACTTCAACCTGATCGATCCCGCGGTCTACGACTGCTGGCAGACCGCCGCCGACGGCAGCCAGGGATCGTCGAGCCTGGACGAGAAGTTCCTGAACACGCTGGGCGCCTGCCTGGACGGGGTCCTCGCGGCGACGCCGACGTCGACCGACGCGCTGCTGTCCAAGGCGCTCTCGCTGGTGGGCACCGCCGACGGTGACGTCGCCGGCGCCCGGGCGCTGACCGACCAGATCCTCGTGATCGACCCGCAGAACTCGAACGCCGTGCTGCTGCAGGCGTCGTTGGCGCTGAGCGAGGGTGACGTCGACGCCGCCACCGCGCTGCTCGACCGCGTCGACGCCATGGCCCGACCGACGGCCTCGTTCCTGATCGGCCCGCCCGACGAGATGCGGGCGGCCATCCAGCGGCTGCGCTCCGCCGCAGCCGCCGGGGCCACCACGGTGCCCGGCGCCGATGGTGCGGCGTCCGGCGGTTCGAGCGGCTCGTCGTCCACGACGCTGCCGCCCGCTTCGGTCTCGACCGTGCCCGGCGCACCGACGATCCCCAACGCGGGGGGCGGCTGAGCGGTCAGTTCACTTGACCAGCTTGAACAGCGGCGTGAACGACAGGTCGCCGGTCCGCTCGTCGAGCACGATGCCGCCGGCCTGTCCCTCGATCGGGCCGTTGTCGGCCACCGTGTCGGCGTAGCCGACGACGATGTAGCTGCTGCCGTCCGGGTCCGGCAGGCACTCCGGGTCGCCGGGGACGATCGCTTGGACGACGCCGCCGTTGAGGAACCACGCGTCGTAGACGGTGCCGAGCTCGTCCATGTACTGCCGCTTGTCCAGGTCGAGGTCGGCGGCGACGGCGAGCGGGGTGCACGCCTCCTCGGCGGCCAGCACGTCGATCTCGGGCGGCGTGTCGGTGAGCGCAGCAGGGTTCCCTTCATCGTCCTGGCCGATGATGAAGGGTCCGGGGCGCACGATCTCGAACTTGTAGCCACGAACCGCCGGCGGTGCCGGCGGGTTGGGCTGGCAACCAACCACGACCACCAGCGAGAGGAGCAAGCCTCCGAGCACCGCGAAGGTACGACGAACGATCATTTCCTCTCCCACTCCCGTGTGCCGACCCGCTGCTCGGATCAGCGATCCGCAGTCTGCCACCGGCGAACGCTCGCTCTGCGCATGGTCACAGGCGCTCGCCGGGCTGGTCGAGCTGGACGCAGCGCCCCTGCGCGGGGCACCGAGCGGTGGTTAAGGCCCTGGCCGGACGGCGATCACGCTGGTGTGTCCAGGGCCCCGTCCGGACCTCGCTGAGGAGCTGTCTCGGCGACGTCGCCGCCGGTGCGACGACGGTCGTTCCTTCCGCAGATCGGGCTGGGGCATAGCATCGTCGCGTGCTGGGAGAGGCACCCGATGTTCGTTACGCCGAGAGCTCCGACGGCCTACGCATCGCGTACGAAGTCGTCGGCTCTGGCCCGTTCGACATCGTGTTCGCGCTCGGGTTGGTGCCGAACCTCGAGATGTCACGCGAGCTGCCGTTCCTCCGTCGGTGGCTCGACCGTCTCGCCTCGTTCGCAAGGGTCATCCACTACGACCGCCGAGGTGTCGGCCTCTCGGATCGTGACCTCGGCGTCGGCTCGCCTGAGGAACGTATCGAGGACATCCGGGCCGTGATGGATGCCGCCGGAAGCAACCGAGCTTCGGTGGTCACATCGATGGATGGGGGCCCGATCGCCTTGGCGTTCGCAGCGATGCGCCCGGAGCGGGTGCGGTCTCTCGCCCTCTACGAGACCTGGGCTCGGGTGTCGTGGGCACCGGACTTTCCCGAAGGCCGGCGTGCTCACCCCCTCACGATGCACGCCGCGTCGCACTGGGGTGACGGGTCGACGTTCGGACTCGTGGTCGGGGACGCATGGGATCCCGCAGGTGCGCAGGCGTTGTTGGGCCGAGCCGAGCGGACCAACAGCTCACCCCGAGTCGCAGCCGAGCACTTCCGCCTTTCCCAAGAAGTGGATGTGCGGTCGCTGCTCGGTGCCGTGCAGGCTCCGTGCCTGGTCGTCAGCCGACCGGCGTATGGGCTGGACCACCTCGCGGCGTCGCTCGCGGCCAGCATCGGAGCGCAGTACGAGGCGCTCGACGGGGAACATCTGCACTCGTGGCACGACAGCTACGAAGACCAAGTGCTCGACAGGATCGAGCCCTTTCTCACGGGCACCGATGTGCACGTCCCCGCAGATCCTGATCGGGTGCTCACGACCCTGCTGTTCACCGACATCGTCGGATCGACGTCTCGGGCGACGAGGATGGGCGACGCGGCATGGACACGAGTGCTCGCCCGCCACGACGCCCGTAGCGCCACCCTCGTGGCACGCCACCGGGGACGGCTCGTGAAGCGGACAGGCGACGGCATGCTCGCGTGCTTCGACAGCCCTGCGGCCGCCGTCCGCCGCGCGTCGGCGATCGTCTCGGACGTGCAGGTGGACGGAATCCAGGTCCGCACAGGCATCCACACCGGCGAGTGCCAAGCGAGAGGAGCGGACCTCGCAGGGTTGGCCGTCCACATCGCTTCGCGAGTGTGCGATCTCGCCGGGCCGAATGATGTCCTCGTCACTTCAACCGTGCGCGACCTCGTCGTCGGATCCGACCTGACCTTCATCGAACGCGGCTCGCACGAACTGAAGGGCGTCGCTGGAAGGTGGGCGCTGTTGAAGTACGAATCCGCTGACGAAGTGAACCCGCCCTCGCTGACGCCCTGAGCCCCACGTCGCGCGGGAGCCCGGGACTGCCCATCGCTGATCGCGCTGCAGCGGCGGTACCGGATGCTCGCCCTCTTCACCCTGCTCGCCCTCTTCACTCTGCTCGCGGTTGCACCGGACTCCTCTGATCCGCGTGCGTTCGGCGCCGCCCTCCTACCCTTGCGCTCGGATGACGACGACTCGGACGACGGTGCAACGGAACGCAGTCATGGCCGTCTTGGTGGTGCTTGCGCTCGCCGTCGCGGCGTCCTGTCAGACGGGCGTCAGGATGTGGGCAGCGTGCACGGCGACGGCCGACGGCGACCACACCGGCACCGACGGCGCCTACGTGCTGGTGTGCAGGGATGGCATCTGGCAGCCCATCATGACGGTCGACGAGTTCGTCCGCTCCGCTCGCGGTGAGAAGGTCACCACGAAGCCGCTGCCGGTGTACCCGTCGGGGCCGGTCTACCCGACTCCGATCTGAGACGCCGGCTCCGCGGGCCCCCAACGTACGAGTCGAGCTCGATCTGTCGGGTTGGACCGACCAGCAGGTCGGCGGTTCCGCCGATCCGTGTGCGATGGCCGGCGAACGGGTCGCAGGACGTTCTGGTGGATCGACCCGACGCACGCACACGTCGTGGGACGCGGCACGATTGACCCTGCCGCGACCCGGGGGGTTGACCATGGGCACCGAAGCGAATCGGGCGGTTCTCGAAGGCCTCTTCGGAGGGTCCGTCGTCGAGCTCTCGCCTGAGGCCGAGTACGACCTCAGAACTGACGACTACGTCATGGAGATGCCCCAGTCGGGCGAGCGGATCGTCGGCCGGGAGAACATGCGCAGCTTTCAGCAGGCGCACCCGAACCCACCGCGGATGGAGATCCGCCGCATCGTCGGCGAAGGCGATCCCTTCGTGGGCGAGGGGAGGTCCGACTACGGCCAGGAGGTGTCGTTCGTCGCCGACGTCGTCGAGTTCCGAGATGGCCGCATCTGTCGGGAAACCCGCTTCTACGCGGCCCCGTTCGATCCCCCGACGTGGCGGGCACGGTGGGTCGAGCTCGAGACCGACCGATGAGCGCTGATCATCGCCGACGACCCGACCGGTTCTCTCCGATGGGCATCACAGAGCGTGGGACCGGTGGCAGCCGCCGTCGGGGCTGGTGGACCGCGCCCACCAGCTCAGCCTTCCCGGACGACGGGTGGTGCCGCGCACACGCAGCTATTGCACTCGGTCTCGGTCGACGTCGTGGAGCAGTCGGGCCGTCGGGGTTCCGTCCAGGCCCGGAGAGAGGTCATCGTTCTGCCAGACGACGGTCTCGAGGAACTCCTTGAAGCCAGCCGCTGCGGAGGGGTCGTCGAACTCGAGGTCGACGACGATGTAGCGCCCGTCATCGATGGGCTGGCGCACGCGCTCGGACCGCACGCCCCCGTTCCTGCGAGCTTCGGCGAATGAGTCGAAGGCCCCGAGCCATGTGCCGAGGTCGGTGATCGGATGCTCGATGTGCAGCGTCGTCACGGGATCTCCTCCAGCTGCCGTCAGCGGCATGTTACGGGAGTCGCTCGGTCGCCGGCAGGAGGCGGACACGTGCAGGGGACCGGCTGACCGTGCCCTGCGCAGATCTAGGTTCCGGGGATGGCCGACACGAGACGTCGATATTCCGACGCCGTGCCCGACGACGTCGAGGGTCGCCTCCGCACGATGTGCCTCGAGCTGCCCGAGACCTACGAGGAGCGGGCCTGGGTCGGCACCCGGTGGATGGTGCGCAGGCGGACCTTCGCCCACTTGCTCGGCGTGGCGGACGCACCTCCGGGCCCGTCGGTCGTGCTCGCGTTCCGGTCGACCGGTGACGAGCTGGAGGTCCTGCGCAACGCGGGCCACCCGTTCTTCGTGCTCGGGTGGGGCCGCGACGCGCTCGGGATGGTGCTCGACGACCGCACCGACTGGGACGAGGTGCGCGAGCTGGTGACCGAGAGCTACTGCGCCATGGCGCCCAAGAAGCTCGTCGCGCTCACGGATCGCCCCGTCGGCGAGGACGAGCGGTCTGGACCCTGACGGCTCGTCCTCCGTGGCCGGCTCGACGAACGAGACGGTGACCGTACGGCCGTCGGCGCCTCGCAGGACCGAGACCTCGACGCTGTCGCCGCCGGCGTCGAGTGAAAGGCGCGCTCGAGCACACCGCACCGCTGGCCCGCGGTTCGTCCGGCGGTCCGCTGCTCGACGTCGACGGACGTCTGGTCGGCATCAACACCGCCCGACTCGGCGAGGGCTTCTACCTTGCCCAGCCCGCCGACGACGACCTCCGCCGACGGGTCGATCAGCTCATCGCCGGCGACCACCTCGGCGGCCGCCGCCTCGGCGTCACGATCGTGGGGCCGGACGAGACCCGGCGGCTGCGCCGACGCGTGGGACTGCCCGACCAGGACGGCCT
>JAEZAI010000554.1 GCA_023427825.1 Actinomycetes bacterium | reverse complement strand
CACGACGACCGTCCCGAAGAAGTCGAACACGGCCCCGTCGATCTCGGTCACCAACAACTTCAGCAAGTGGAACAGCACGTTCTCGACCGTCGTGACCAACAGCTCGAACTCGCCGATCGGCAGCGCGACGGTCACGTTCCGGGTCTGCTTCAAGACCTCGGCGAACGGCTCGTGGGGCAACTGCACGAACTACACGGCGAGCACCAACTCGTCCGGCCTGGCGAGCTACCCCCTCACCGGGATCAGCGACAGCTACGTGGCCATCCAGGTGACCGTGCAGTCGATCACCAAGTCCGGCACGACCTTCACGATCGACTCCACGGCGTCGACGAAGAACGCTCCCTGATCGCCCGCACCCGCCGGAGCTGCGGCGGCGCCCCGGCGGCCCGGAGCGTGAGCCGGTTGCGTCGGCACCCCTAGTCTCTCGCCGTGACCGGCGAGACCGCGACCAGCCTGCTGCTGATCACGCTGGCCGCCGTGCTGGCACCGGTGCTGTCCGAGCTCGTCGCCCGGTGGCGCATCCCGAGCGTCCTGTTCGAGCTGCTGCTCGGAATGCTCATCGGTCCCGCCGTGCTGGGGTTCGCCGAGGTCGACAGCTTCATCGACGGACTCAGCACCCTCGGGTTGGCGTTCCTCTTCTACCTGGCGGGCTACGAGCTCGACCTCCGGCGGATCCGGGGTGCGCCGCTCGACCGAGCCGCGGCCGGGTGGGCGATCACGGTCGCGCTCGGCCTGGGGATCGCCGGCGCGCTGGTCGCGATCGGCTTCGTGCTGTCGGACCTTCTGATCGGCCTGGCGCTCACGACCACCGCGATCGGGACCCTGCTGCCGATGCTCCAGGACCGCCGCCTGCTCTCGACTCGGTTCGGCGACTTCATGGTCGCGGCCGGCTCGGTCGGCGAGTTCGGCCCGGTGCTCGCTGTCACGATCTTCCTGGGGGCGTCGAACCCCAGGACCGAGGGTCTGCTGCTCGTCGTCTTCGTGCTGCTGGCGCTCGCCGTGGTGTGGGTGGTCGAACGACCGCGACCGCCGCGGTTCGTCGAGGTCATGGAGCGGCACCTCGAGAGCTCGTCGCAGCTGCCCGTCCGCCTCGTCGTGCTCCTGACCGCCGGCATGGTCCTCGTCGCGGTGTACCTCGGCCTCGACATGCTGCTCGGCGCCTTCGCCGCCGGGCTCATCGGCCGGATCCTGTTCCCGCCGGAGGAGTCCCGGATCCTCGGGACGAAGCTCCAGTCGCTCGGGTTCGGCTTCCTCATCCCGTTCTTCTTCATCGTCAGCGGGATGAAGTTCGACCTCGACGCGCTGCTGGGGAGCTGGGACGTGGCCGCGCGGGTGCCGCTCTTCGTCGCGCTGTTCCTCGTGGTGCGGGGCCTGCCCGCGCTGGTCGTGTACCGGGGGGGTGCTGCCGGGCCGTCAGCGCATGGCGCTGGGCGTGCTGCAGTCGACCGCGCTCCCGCTGCTCGTCGTGATCACCCAGATCGGCATCGAGACCGGCGACATGCGCCCGGCCAACGCCGTCGCGCTCGTGGGTGCGGGCATGGTGTCGGTCCTGGCGTTCCCGCTCGTCGGGTTCTCCCTGCTCGGCAACGAGGCCGAACCGGCCGCCGCCGACGGCCCGGAGGTCACCCCTCCGGCGGATCCGAGCGCCACTCCTCCATCCCGATGAGGACCATGAGCAGCTGGCGGGTGGCGTCGTCCGCGATCGCGGCCAGCCGCTCCTCGTCGTCGGGATCGGTGTCGAGCGTGAGCTCGGTGGCGAACATGACCGCCTGCACGACGAGGCCGGCGAGCAGCTGCAGGTCAGCGGTCGACACCTTGGTCAGCGCCGGCCACCGGGCCAGGTCCGTCGCGAGCTCGCTCGTGAACAGCCGCACCTCCTGACGGATCGCGGTCCTCAACGTGGTCGATCCGCCGTAGCGCTCCTTGGCGATGAACCGGAAGTGCTCCTCGTGGGTGAGCACGTAGCCGAGGAACGTGTCGACGGAGGTGCGGACGAGGTGTGCGGTACCCGCCGGCTCGGTGCGGATCTCGCGCATCGTGCGGCGCAACGTGGCGAACGACTCGTCGACGAGCGCCAGGCCCAGCGCCTCCATGGTGTCGAAGTGCCGGTAGAAGGCCGCCGGCGACAGCCCGGCCTCCTTGGTGAGCTCGCGCAGGCTGAGGCTGGTGAAGCTCCGCTCGCCGCCCAGCAGTCGGAGGGCGGCATCGAGGATCGCCCGGCGGGTACGTGCCTTCTGGCGCTCCCGGGGCGCGGGGACCGGCCCGTCGAGCTCCTCGGGCTCGAGCCGTTCGCGGACCGGCCGGTCACGGGGGCGTGGCGTCACCCGCCCAACGTACCGTTGTGACGGGCGACCAGGCCGTTTCAGTGAACGAGTGTTGACCGAATTGGTTACCCCCGGTAAGTTCGACCCTATGGCGACGGTAGCCGCCCCTCCTTCCGTCCGGTCCGCCATGCGGCGCCTGGCCTCCGTGCTCACGTGGCCCGCCCCCGCCGGCTCGTACCGACGACTGGTCGACCCGCTCGCCCCCGGCGTCGGCACCCGGGCCGTCATCGAGTCCGTGGTGCCCGAGTCCCCGCGGGCGGCCACGATCGTCCTCCGGCCGAGCGCCGGATGGCGGCCACACCGACCGGGGCAGTGGGTGTCGGTCGGCGTGGACGTCGACGGGGTCCGCCACCACCGCTGCTACTCGATCACCTCGCTGCCCACGCAGGCGGCGCTCCCGAGCAGTGACGGCGACCGGCTCACGATCACGGTCCAGGCGGTGCCCGACGGCGTCGTGTCCAACCACCTCGTCCGCCACGCCCGCCCCGGCGACGTGGTGCACCTCGACGGGCCCGACGGCGACTTCACGCTGGCCGACCATCCCGACCCGGCCGGCGCCCGGCCCATGCTGATGGTCACGGGGGGCAGCGGCCTCACCCCCGTCATGGGGATGATCCGGGCCATGGACGCGGGCGTGGACGACGGCGGCACGCTCGACGACGTGGTGCTGGTGCACCACGCGCCCACGCCCGAGGAATCGCTGTTCACCGACGAGCTGCGGGCGATCGCCCGTCGCCGTCGGGGCCTGCGCATCCCCCTGGTCACCACCGGCACCGGCGCACCGCCGCCCGAGCTCGAGCTCACGGCCGGGCGCCTCGACGAGCTCTGCCCCGACTGGCGCCGTCGCGAGGCCTGGGCGTGCGGACCACGTCCGCTGGTCGACGCCGTCGGCGAGCTGTGGGACGAGCACGTGTCCGGAACGCCCGACGCCCGCCCGCTGCACGTCGAGCGGTTCACGCCGACGATCGTCCGCGACGGCGACGCGGTGGAGGGCACGCTCACGTTCGCCCGCACTGGCACGAGCGTCGACTCCGACGGCACCCGCACCGTGCTGGACCTGGCCGAGGAGGCCGGTCTGACCCCCATGAGCGGCTGCCGGATGGGCGTCTGCCGCCGCTGCGTCGTCCCGCTGCGCTCGGGCACCGTCGTCGACATGCGCGACGGTCGCACCGAGTGCGAGCCCGGCACCCACGTCCAGATCTGCGTCGCGGCCCCGGTCGGCGACGCAGAGATCGAGATCTGACCCCCATCCCCCGAGGAGGCACCCATGGTCGCCGTCATGCGCACCGAAGTGGACGGTCCCGACGACCGGCGCAACGACCTCTACGGAGAGGCCGGCCCCGCCGCCGCCCTGGACGGCACCGTCCGCGACCCGTCCCGGCCGGGACCGTCCGGCCTGACCGCCGAGGAGATCGAGGCGTTCGGCGCCGAGATGGACCGGCTGCGCGAGGAGATCCTGGCCTCGCGGGGCGCGTCCGACGCCGCGTACGTCCGCCGTGTCATCAACCTGCAGCGGCGGCTCGAGGCCGCCGGCCGCCTGGCGCTCTTCGCCGGCATCCTGCCCCCGGCGTGGATCGCCGGGACCACCATGCTCGCCACGGCCAAGATCCTGGAGAACATGGAGATCGGCCACAACGTCATGCACGGCCAGTGGGACTGGATGCGTGACCCCGAGATCCACTCCACCACCTGGGAGTGGGACAACACGTGCCCGTCCGAGCAGTGGAAGCACACCCACA
>JAEZAI010000507.1 GCA_023427825.1 Actinomycetes bacterium | reverse complement strand
CTGCGCGAGCAGCTCGTCCAGCAGGCCGTCGACCAGATGTCGGGCGCCATGCAGAACATGACCCCGCAGGACATGTCACGCATGAAGGACATGCTCGCCGAGCTGAACCAGATGCTCGAGCAGCGGGCCCGGGGCGAGGAGCCCGACTTCGACGGCTTCATGGAGCGCCACGGCGACTTCTTCCCCGAGAACCCCGAGAACCTCGACGAGCTGCTGGCGATCATGGCGCAGCGCATGCAGGCCATGCAGGCGCTCATGAACTCGATGACGCCCGAGCAGCGGGCCCAGCTGCAGGAGCTGTCGGACCAGCTGCTCGAGGACATGGACCTGCGCTGGCAGATGGACCAGCTCGGCCAGAACCTCCGCGACGCGTTCCCCGACATGGACTGGGACGCCAGCTACCAGTTCCGGGGCGACGACCCGCTCGACATGGCCCAGGCCTCCTCGGTCATGGGTCAGCTCGGCGACCTGGACCAGCTCGAGCAGATGCTGCGGGGCGGCTCGGACCCCGGCGCCCTGCGCGACGTGGACCTGGACCGGGTCCGCCAGCTGCTCGGCGACCAGGCCGCCGCCAGCCTCGAGCGCATGAACGAGATCACGCAGATGCTCACCGATGCCGGCCTGGTCGAGCAGTGCGAGGGGCGCCTGGAGCTCACGCCCAAGGGCATGCGCCGGCTCGGCCAGAACGCGCTCGCCCAGCTGTTCCGGAAGCTCGACCGGGACCAGCTCGGCCGCCACGAGATGGAGCGCAACGGCGCCGGCCACGAGCGCACGTACCAGACCAAGCCCTACGAGTGGGGCGACCCGTTCAACCTCCACATCGAGAAGACGATCCGCAACGCGATCGTCCGTGGAGAGTCCGCGCCGGTGCGTCTGCGGCCCGAGGACTTCGAGATCGAGGAGACCGAGACGGTCGTCCGGTCCTCCACGGTGCTCATGCTCGACCTGTCGCTGTCCATGCCCATGCGCGACAACTTCCTGCCCGCCAAGAAGGTGGCGATGGCGCTGCACTCGCTGATCTCCATGCAGTACCCGCGGGACTACCTGGGCATCGTCGGGTTCTCCGAGGTCGCCCGCATCCTCACCGCCGAGCAGCTCCCCGAGGTCAGCTGGGACTTCGTCTACGGCACGAACATGCAGCACGGCTTCCAGCTCGCCCGCCAGCTGCTCGGTCGCCAGACCGGGACCAAGCAGATCATCATGATCACCGACGGCGAGCCGACCGCCCACATCAACTCGTACGGCGAGCCCGAGTTCCACTACCCGCCGATCCGCGAGACCGTGGACGCCACGCTGCTCGAGGTGGCCCGCTGCACGCGGGAGGACATCCGGATCAACACGTTCATGCTCGACCCCGACCGGAGCCTGCAGCGCTTCGTCGGCAAGCTGACCGAGATGAACCGGGGACGGGCCTTCTACACGACGCCCCAGAACCTGGGGGACTACGTGCTGGTCGACTTCATCGAGCAGAAGCGGGAGCTGCTGCGCGGTCGTCGCTGACCGCCGGCCCCGCCGCGCTCCGCCCACGTGTCGCGCGGCCCCGCGAGGGCTGGGCGAAAACCCCGAAGTTCCGCTTGCGTGCTGGGCGGAAGCCCGTCACTATTGTCAGTTACATCGGTGTAATTACATCCGACGATCGCCCGAACGAAGAAACCGATCGCCGTACGGACGGTGATCGATCAGAGGGACGGCGACCGCACCGACGTCACCGATCGAACGAACCGAGCGGCCCGTCCGGTCACCGTGACCCGGCAGGCCAGACCACACGACGACCACACGGGTTCGCTCGGACCGGACGACCGGGACAGCGAACCGGAGGGGACCCATGACCGACGCATCTCACGACCGCCCCGAGGAGGCCACCACCACTCCCGACGAGGATGCGGCGGTGGAGAGCTGGCAGGCGTTCGCGAACTGCCTGGGTGTCGACCCCGACCTCTTCTTCCCGGAGCGCGGCGCGTCCACCAAGGAGGCGAAGCAGGTGTGCCAGGGCTGCGTCGTCCGCGAGGACTGCCTGGAGTACGCGCTCGCGAACGGCGAGAAGTTCGGGATCTGGGGCGGTCTCAGCGAGCGCGAGCGGCGCCGCATCCGTCGTCAGCGTGCGCTCGCCCGTGCCGCGCAGCAGTCCCGCACCGCCTGAGCCGCACCGCCTGAGCCCTGACGCAACCAGCGGTCGGCGCCCTCAGCGCCGGCCCGTGCGGATCGTCCGCCGATCCGTGACCACCACGTCCGCCGGTACGTCCCAGTGCCGGCGGGGGAGCGCGTCGACCACCTGGTCGTCGAAGGCGACGACCACCACCCACGGCCGCGTCGCCGGTTCCGCCAGCGCCCGGTCGTAGTAGCCGGCGCCGAAGCCGACCCTCGTCCCCGCGGCGTCGACCGCGACGCACGGGACGACCACCGCCTCGAGCGCCGCTGCGGCGATGAGCTCCCGGTCGTCGTCGGGCGGCTCCTCGATCCCGTACGCACCGGCGACCAGCTCGTCGCCGGGTCGCCACTCGCGGAACGCCATCGGGGGGCCGGTGGGACCCGGCGACGGATCGACGACCGGGAGCCACGTGCTCCACCCCCGGGCCCGGAGCCGCGCCTCCAGGCCGGACAGGTCGAGCTCGTCGCGCACCGCGCGGCTGAGGCCGATCCGGCCGCTGCCGTCGGGCGCGACCAGCTCCACGACGGCGTCCACCGCGTCGATCGCCGCCGCCGTGGCCTGCGCCCGCCGATCCGGTGCGAGCGCTGAGCGGGCGTCCCGGCCTCGTCGCCGGGCCTCGGCGAACTCGTCGGCAGCGGGGCCGACCGGGGGGTCCGACCGGACGTGGGGCGCGCCCCCCC
>JAEZAI010000462.1 GCA_023427825.1 Actinomycetes bacterium | reverse complement strand
CCTCACGGAGCTCCGCGTCGAAGGTGTCGCTGAAGTTCAGCTCCTTCATGTTCGAGCCGGAGCCCGTCGAGCCGTTGCCGGAGGTGTCGGCGTCGACACCGTCGACACCGTCACTCGGTTTTGGGGAGTCACCGCCTCCGGCCAGCTCGCCGACCGGGGACAGCGAGATCTTGCCGTTCGGGTCGATGTCGTCGACCTTGACGGTGATCGCGTCGCCCAGGGTGAGGACGTCCTCCACCTTGTCGATCCGCTTGCCGCCGCCCAGCTTGGAGATGTGGACGAGGCCGTCGCGGCCCGGGAGGATGTTCACGAACGCACCGAACTTGGTGTTGTTCACGACACGACCGTCGTAGGTCGCGCCCAACTCGGCGGTGGGCGGGTCGAGGATCAGCTTGATCTGGCGCTCCGCCTCGGACACCGCACCGCCGTCGACCGCGGCGATCGACACGATGCCGACCATGCCGTCGTCATCGACGCTGATGTTGGCGCCGGTCTCGGCCTGGATCGAGTTGATGACCTTGCCCTTGGGGCCGATCACCTCACCGATCTTGTCGGCCGGGATCTCGAAGCTGATGATCTTCGGCGCCGTCTCGTTGACCTCGGCGCGGGGCTCGGCGATGGCGCCGGCCATGACCTCGAGGATCTTGAGACGGGCTTCCTTCGCCTGGTCCAGCGCCGCGGCGAGGACGTCGGCCGGGATGCCGTCGATCTTGGTGTCGAGCTGCAGGGCGGTCACGGCCTCCGCCGTGCCGGCCACCTTGAAGTCCATGTCGCCGAATGCGTCCTCGGCACCGAGGATGTCGGTCAGCGTGGCGTACTCGCCGTCCGCGTAGACGAGGCCCATGGCGATGCCGGCCACCGGCGCCTTGATCGGCACGCCGGCGTCCATCAGCGACAGGGTCGACGCGCACACCGAGCCCATCGAGGTGGAGCCGTTGGACGACAGCACCTCGGACACGAGGCGGATGGTGTACGGGAAGTCCTCGAGCGACGGCACGACCGGGAACACGGCCCGCTCGGCGAGGGCGCCGTGGCCGATCTCGCGGCGCTTCGGGCCCCGCATGAAGCCGGTCTCACCGGTGGAGAACGGCGGGAAGTTGTAGTGGTGCAGGTAGCGCTTCTTGGTGATCGGGTCGATGCCGTCGATCATCTGGTCCATCTTCGCCATGCCGAGCGTGCAGATGTTGAGCACCTGCGTCTCGCCACGCTGGAAGAGCCCGGAGCCGTGCGCCGTGGGCAGGACGCCCACCTCGGAGCTGAGCGGCCGGATGTCGCGGAGGCCTCGACCGTCGATGCGCAGACCGTCCTTCACGATCCGCGTGCGGACCGTGTTCTTCGACAGCGAGCGGACGGCGTTCTTGACCTGCTTGGTGGCGAGCGCCGCGGCGGACGCCTCGTCGGCGCCGTCCGCGACGGCCTGCGTGACCAGGTCGGGGACGATCCGGTCGAGCAGCTCGGAGCGCAGCGCGTCCTCGGCGCCCGCCCGCTCGGCCTTGTCGGCGATCTGCATGATCTCGCCCATGCGCTCGCCGCCCAGGGCCTTCACCTGGTCGTAGATGTCGTCCGAGTAGTCGACCTGGACGTCGAAGTCCATGTTCGGCTTGGAGCCGGCGGCGGCGACCAGGTCGCGCTGCAGCGCGATGACGCCCTTGATGTACTGCTTGCACTCCTCGAGCGCGGTGGCCAGCGCGGCCTCGTCGACCTTGGGAGCACCCTCGTCGTAGTACTGGAACGACTTCTCGGTGCCGCCGGCCTCGACCATCATCACGGCGACGTCGCCGTCCTCGAGCTCACGGCCCGCGACGACGATCTCGAACGTCGCCTCGTCGCTCTCCTCGTAGGTGGGGTGCGGGACCCACTCGCCGTCGGTGCTGTACGCCAGGCGCACGGCGCCGATCGGGCCCTCGAAGGGCACGTCGGACAGCATCAGCGCGGCGGACGCGGCGTTGATGGCCAGGACGTCGTAGGGGTTCTCCTGGTCGGCGCCCATGACGGTGCCGACGATGTGGACCTCGTTGCGGAAGCCGTCGGGGAACGACGGACGCAGCGGGCGATCGATCAGGCGACAGGTCAGGATGGCGGACTCGGGAGCCCGGCCCTCACGGCGGAAGAACGAACCGGGGATCTTGCCCGCGGCGTACATCCGCTCCTCGATGTCGACCGTCAGCGGGAAGAAGTCGATGCCCTCGCGGACGTGCTTGGCGGCGGTCGCCGTGACGAGGATGCGCGTGTTGCCCATCCCGGCCATGACGGCACCCCCGGCGAGGCCGGCGAGCTTGCCGGTCTCGAACGAGATGGTCTTGTCGGAGCCGGCGATCGGAGCTTCGACGCGTGTGGGTTCGGCCATGTGGCCCTCCTTCTGCAGCACGGATCCCCGGGCTGCGTTCGGTGCGGCGGGGCCAGTTCCCAGTGGTCGAACCCCGGCTCGGCCCCCGCAGGACCTCGGCACGGGTGGCGCATCGGACCGGGACGACGTCCCGATCTGCGCCCTCCCGGACGGGGCCGTCGGGCCCGCTGCATCCGAGGGATCCGGCCGGAGGGCCGGAGGTCGGCAACCGGTAACTGACCGGCCTGCCGCAGTTGTGTTGGCCACACGCTACCCGACTTCGGAGCCCGGCACGCGAACACCCTCTCAGGAATGCTCCTGAGAGGGTGTCGGCGAGCTCTGGCGTCGGGATCCGGACGAGGGTGTCGATGACCTCTCTCCGGTCGATCCGGGTCGGGCCTAGCGGCGGAGCCCGAGCTCCGCGATGACCGTCCGGTACCGCTCCACGTCGTTGTTCTTCAGGTAGTCCAGGAAGCGGCGGCGCTTGCCGACCAGCATCAGGAGACCGCG
>JAEZAI010000458.1 GCA_023427825.1 Actinomycetes bacterium | reverse complement strand
CCCCCCCCCCCCCCCCCCCCCCCCCGGCCCGATGGCCCCCTCGATCGTGGGGCAGCTCAAGGGGGCCCGGTCAGGTGTGGGCGCGGTGGCCCTCGCCGTCGAACACCATGATCAGCTCCGCCGGCCGCCCACGGGCCGCGATGGCGTGGGGCGTCATCGTCGAGAACTCCGCGGCCTCGCCCGCCCGCACGTCGATCACCCGCTCCCCCAGGGTGAGCACCACCCGACCGGACAGCACGTACATCCAGTCGTGCCCGGGATGGACCTTGGGGTCGTTGGGCTGGTCCGTCGGCTCCAGCCGGACCCGGATCGCGGCGGTCGAACCCGTGGGCCGGCTGAGCTGCCAGACCGTGGCACCGGGCCAGTGGTGGTCGACCGCCTCCGGCCGGATCACCACGTCGTCGTCGCCGGTGCGGTCGATCAGCTCGCCGACCTCCACCTGCAGCGCGCCGGCCAGCGCCACCAGCACGTCCAGGCTGATCGTCCGCTTGCCGGTCTCGATGCGGCTCACGGTCGACGGGCTGAGGTGACTGCGCTCCGCCAGGTCGTCCAGCGTCCAGCCGAGCGACTGCCGCAGCGAACGGATGCGGACACGGGCGATGGACTCCACGTCGTCGGCCATCTGCACAGCGTCGTCGCTTCTTGCGAATCTCGCAAGTGACCTTGCGCCATCCGAACGTCTCCGTACGCTGCGGTCATGGCAGCGACGATGACGGCAACGGACCACCTCCCCACCGACGCGGACGTGGTGGTGATCGGCGGCGGAGCGGCCGGCCTCGCCGCAGCACTCCAGCTCGGACGCCAGCGCCGGCGGGTGGTCGTCCTGGACGGCGGTGCGCCGCTGAACGCTCCGGCGGCCCACATGCACGGCTACCTGGGCCTCGACGGCCTGCCGCCGCTGGAGCTGCAGGCCCGGGGCCGGGACGAGGTGCGCGGTTACGGCGGGACGGTGGTCGAGGGCGGCGACGCCGTGGCCGGTCGCGACGACGACGGCGTGCTGCGGGTGGACGTGTCCGACGGCTCGAGCCTCCGCACCCGCCGGCTGCTGGTCGCCACCGGGCTGTCGGCCCAGCTGCCCGACATCGCCGGCGTGGCCGAGCAGTGGGGGCGCGGCGTGATCCACTGCCCCTACTGCCACGGGTGGGAGGTGCGCGACCGGCGCGTGGTCGTGATCGCGGACCGGGTCGGCGGCTGGCACCAGGCGATGCTGTTCCGCCAGCTGACCGAGCACCTCACGGTGGTGGTCCACGAGGGCGACCGCTCGGCCGACCAGGTCGAGGGCCTGCTCGCCCGGGGAGTCGACATCGTCGACGGACCGGTCGCGGCGGTGGAGCAGGACGGCGCCGGCGCCCTCACCGGCGTGCGGCTGGCCGGCGGCTCCGTGCTCCCGGCCGATGCCGTGGTGGTCGCGGTCACCATGCGACCGCGGGTCGACGCCGTGTCCGGACTGGGGGTGGTCGCCGTGGCCGACGGCATGGGCCGGGGCGACCTGGTGCCCACCGACCCTCAGGGCCGCACCACCGTCGACGGCGTCTACGCCGCCGGTTCGATCGTGGAGCCGCTGCAGGTGGCCCAGGCCGCGTCGGCGGGCGCGATGGCGGGCGCCTTCATCAACATGGACCTGGTCGTCGAGGACACCGCCCGCGCGGTCGGCCGGCACGTCGGCACCTGACCCCGGCGCGGGTTACGGTGCTCCGGATGTTCGTGCTCGTCCACGGCGCCTGGCACGGGGCGTGGTGCTGGTCCCGGTTGCAGGCGTCGCTCTCGGCGGCAGGCGCGCCGAGCACCGCGGTCGACCTCCCCGGTCGAGCCGGCGACCCCACTCCCTTCGAGCAGCTCGACCTGGCCGGCTACGCGGATGCGGTGACGCAGGCGGTCGAGGCGGCGGACGAGCCGGTCGTGCTGGTGGGACACAGCATGGGCGGCGCCACGATCAGCCAGGTCGCCGAACGTGTTCCCGAACGCCTCGACGCGCTCGTGTACGTGTGCGCGCTGCTGCAGCCGTCGGGCGCGTCGCCGTCGGACCTGCACGCGCAGCACCCCGACAGCGACCTGATGGCGGCGATCGAGCTGGCCGAGGACGGCCTGTCCACGAGCATCCGTGCGGACGCGGCCGCCGAGCTCTTCTACGCCGACTGCAGCCCCGAGGACACGGCCTGGGCGGTGGCCCGGTTGACCCCCGAACCCACCGGACCGGCCATGAGCACGATCACCACCAGCCAGGAGCGTTGGGGCTCGGTCCCGCGGGCGTACGTGCGCTGCGACCTGGACCGTGCGGTGCCGCCCGCGGAGCAGGACCGGATGATCGCCGAGGTGGGCGTCGACCTCGTGGTCGAGATGGCGGCGTCGCACTCGCCGTTCCTGTCGCAGCCGGATGAGCTGGCGAGGGTGCTGGTCGACATCGAGGCGGGATCGGCGTGACGGAGGAGGGTTCGTGCGGACGGATCTGACGGGGTCGGGCGGCATCCGCCTGGCGGCGGACGTGGACGGGCCCGAGGACGGACCGACGGTCGT